>JAEYUG010000128.1 GCA_023432805.1 Bacteroidota bacterium
GACGTCCACCGACCTTTCGGGTGGACGAGGACGTCCACCGACCTTTCGGGTGGACGAGGACGTCCACCGACCGCTCTTTCAACCTTGATTTCGGGGGGGGGATGTCGTAATCTTCGTGATGTTCACGGTCCGCCTTCGCACGCTCGCGCTCATCGCGCTCGTCATCGCACTCGCCGCCCCCACGGCGCACGCGCAGCTGACTGTCGCCCTGCGCGACGTCGACTTCTCAGGACTCCCACGCGTCACCTTCAAGGCCTGCGTCGAACGTGATGGCCAGCTCGTCCGCGGTCTCGATACGAGCAACTTCCGCTTCGCCGAGAACGGCATCCCGAGGCCGCTCGTCATGCGTTGCCCTGATCCCAGCGACATCAATTCCGTCATCGAGGTGCTCGACAACAGCGGCTCCATCTTCGCCGTCCTCCCAAAGGTCGTCGAGGCCGCGGGTCGCCTCATCGACAGCCTCGGCGCCACCGACGAGGCGGCCGTGCTCGCCTTCGGCCGTACCATCACCCTGGCACAGGATTTCACCACCGACAAGGCCGCACTCAAGGCGGCCCTCCAGACGCTGAACGCCAACGGCGGCACGCCACTCTACGATGCGACGTACGAAGCCGTCACCCTGCTCGCCGCACGCAGCGGAAACCGCCACGCGGTGGTCATCACCGACGGCGCCGATACGCAAAGCTCCCGCTCCGTCGACGACGTGATCCCGTACGCGCGCGCCAACCGCGTGCGCCTCTACACCATCGCCTTCAACATCGCCCTCGCCGACCAGAAGCCGATGGAACGTATGGCCCTCGAAACCGGCGGATCCTTCTTCGTCGTCGAACGACCCAGCGAACTCGCCGCCGTCTACGAACGCATCGCCGCCGAAATCACCGAGCGCTGCTGCGTGGCCGAGTACATCTCGACCTCCTGCGCCGACACGCTGCGGGACCTCGAACTCGCCGTCGTCGACGGCGGCGGCACGGCCATGGATCGTCGCACCTACACGAGTCCCGCGCGTCCCCTCGAGGCCCATCTCGCCATCGACGTCCCGTCCGAGCTCACGCCCCTGACCAGCGGCATGGCCTTCCTTACGATGATCCCGGCGCCCGATCCCGCCCTCGAGCTCTCGATCTCCCTCACCGTGGTCTACGACGAGCAGCTCGTCGACGTCGAGCCTCTGCTGCCCTTCACCCTCGGTACCGTCGCGCAGAACCAGGTCGTCGGCCTGACCAAGATCGCCCCCGGCCGTCTGCGCGTCACCTTCAACCGCGTGCAGCCCGTGGCCGGCCGGACCCGCCTCGTCGGTTTCCCCCTGCAGGCGCTCGTGGCCGACAGCAGCCGGCGCGTGGCGTTCACGATCGAAGACATTGCACTGGAAGGATGTCCCGTCGCCTTCACCGTCGATCCCGACACCACCTCCATCTGCCAGTGCCGCACCGCTGCGGACGCCTCCTTCGCCGCAACCACCGTGCTCGCCGACGCCGGCACCGCGATGGTAGACGTGCACGTGCACGCCCGGCTCGAGAGCGGCGTCCCGCTCGAGGGTCGCCTGCGCCTGACGCTTCCCCCGGAAATGTCGGTGCGCGACGTGGTGCCGGGACCCCTCCTGCCGCTGGGCGCACCGCGCTGGCACGTCGACGGTGGCCGCTTCCTCATGATCGACATCGATCCCGCCACCCCCGTTGCCGACACGACAGGCGCCATCGTACGCGTCGTGCTTGACGTTCCGACAGCGAATGACACTCGCGACTATGCCGTGCAGATCGATTCCGCCGAGCTCTGGCAGCGCTGCTGCACCGATCCCGTCGCGCCGCGCGGCATGGTCGTGCTGGCCGACGGCGTCTGTGAGCGCGTGCTCGGGCGTACGGCTGCACCGGGCGTGACCGTCGCGCCGAATCCCGTACGCGCAGGCATAGCGCGCGTGCGCGTGGTGCTGGCCGGCGAACAGTCCGTCACGCTGCATGTGGTGGATCTCGAGGGAAGGAGTGCGGGGATTGCCTTCGAGGGCGTGCTCGCAGGCGGCGTGCACACGATCGATCTCGACACGCGCGGGCTCCCCAGCGGAAGCTACCGCGTGGTGGCGATGACGGCGGGAGGCGCGAGCGCCGCACAGATGGTTGTGGTGAGGTGAAAGGTCGGTGGACGTCTTCGTCCACCCAGCACCCACTGAACATCCGTCAAGAGTGGACGAGGACGTCCACCCTCCTTTCACTTGACTTGCATGCATGCAGGGTGTAGATTTGAATGTAGATAAAAGACTCGATAATCTGAATTATGTCGATCATATTCTCCAAAGGCTGCGAATACGGAATCCAGGCGACGCTCTACATCGCGACGCAGGATGGCCGCCGCGTCGGCATTCGTGAAATCGCCACCGAACTCAACATCCCCTCGCATTTCCTGGCCAAGATCCTCCAGGCCCTCAGCGAGCGGAACATCCTCGACTCGTTCAAAGGAGCGAGCGGGGGATTCACCCTGCATGGCTCCGCACGCGATGTGGCGCTGATCGACATCATCGAGGCGATCGACGGACTCGAGATGTTCGGCCACTGCATCCTCGGCTTCCCCGGATGCGGCACCGGCAAACCCTGCCCGATGCACGACACCTGGGGCACGGTGCGCGACACCATCCGCACCATGCTCAGCGAGCAGAGTCTCGAAGATCTGATGCCGATCTCCCGCGAGAAGATTGCCTCCATCCTGCGCGGCGCTGCCTGAGCCGGACGACCGGCAGGGCTCCATGACCCTTACGCACCTCATAGAGACGCACCTCCCGCCATGAAGAAATCCTTCATCCGCCGCACGGCGACATACAACGGACAAGCCCTCCGCTTCTGGGCGCAGGCCGCGTTCATCGCGCTCTGCCTGTGGATCGGCATCGAATTCATCCTCTGGTACGGTGCCCATGCCGATGGCACCACACCCCTCGTCACCCGTCCTCCCGGCGTGGAAGGCTTCCTGCCGATCTCGGCGCTGATGAGCCTCTGGTACTTTGCCCAGACCGGCGACTTCAACATGATCCATCCCGCCGGCACGGTCATCCTCGCCGCCATCGTGCTCATGTCGATAGCCTTCAAGAAGAGCTTCTGCAGCTGGCTCTGTCCCGTCGGCACCATCAGCGAAAGCCTCGCCGATCTCGGCAAGAAGCTCTTCACACGCAACTTCAAGCCATGGGTGTGGATCGACCTGCCCCTGCGCTCGCTCAAGTACCTGATGCTCGCCTTCCTCGCGTACTCGGTGTTCGTGCTGATGACCCCGGCCGACCTGCGCGCCTTTCTCGAGAGCCCGTACAACCGCGTGGCCGACGTGAAGATGCTGCTCTTCTTCCGCGACATCACGCGCACGGCGCTGATCGTCATCGGCGTGCTCATGCTCGGATCGCTGTTCATCCGCGGCTTCTGGTGCCGCTACCTCTGTCCCTACGGCGCCCTGCTCGGGCTGGCCGGACTCCTCAGCCCCTTCCGCATCACCCGCAATCCCGACACCTGCATCGACTGCGCCAAGTGCGCGAAAGTCTGTCCCTCGCGCATCAAGGTCGATACGGTCAAGCGCGTATGGTCCGACGAATGCACCAGCTGCATGTCCTGCGTCGAGGCCTGCCCCGTCGCCGACGCCCTGCAGCTCAAGGCCCATCGCCGCAGCCGCTTCGAGCTCCGCACCATCCACGTGGCCGTGGGCGTCGTGGCCACCTTCCTGCTGCTCACCGGCGGCGCGATGCTCGCGGGTGCCTGGCAGAGCAGCGTGTCGGAAGAGGAATACGGCAGGAGGATCCGGGACATCGACAATCCCGTCTACCAGCATCATTACGGTTCCGCTCCCAGCGAGAATCCCGGCCTCCCAGCGGAAGCCGCCTCCGGCGCTCCCGGCGGTGCGACACCCGACGCACAACCGCATCGCTGATGCGATACGAGCCTCCCCTACCATCTCTCGCGAAAAAGTAGTTAATTATCCGTATCCGTAATCGCCCTATAATCCCACAACTACTCTCAAGGATGCACCATGACATTTCTTCGAAGTGTTCCGGTTCTCATCGCACTCGTCGCCCTGACAGCTTCCGCACAGGCGCAGGATTTCAAGGTGTACGGCCAGATGCGCGAACGCACCGAACTCGACGCGCGCTTCCTCAACAACGCCGTACCGATGGATGTCTTCCACCTCTTCCGCACGCGATTGGGACTCAACGCCAGGCTCAACGATCGCGTCAGCATCACCGCAGAGTTTCAGGACAGCCGCACCTTCGGTGAAGAGCGCACAAGGACCGGCGCGATGACCACGCAGAACGGCAGCGCCCCCGCCTTCGACATGCGGCAGGGATTCATCGAGGTCGGCGGCATCGCCGACGGTGCCGTGACGCTGCGTCTGGGACGCACGCTGCTGCCCTACGCCAACGAACGGTTCATGGGTCTCAATGACTGGGGCAACTTCGGGCAGAGCTTCGATGCGGGACGCTTCCGCTACGCGAAGGACGACGTCATGCTCGACGTGTTCGGTGCCGCGCTCATGCGTAATGCCAACAGCACGTTAGCCCCGAACTACACCCGCGACGTGTATCTTCTCGGCACATGGTTCCAGTGGAAGCCCACGACGACCACGAGCCAGCTGCATGCGTTCTATCTGTACGACAATCCCGCCACCAGCGTGTCGGCGCAGTACCGCCACACCGCGGGCATCCATGCCAACGGCAGCTACAGCGGACTCGACTACGAACTCGACGCCGCCTATCAGTTCGGCAGCGTGACCCGCGCCGCAGGTGCACCCGTCGAAGACGTCTCCATCGCCGCCAACATGATCGGGGTGCGCGTCGGCTACACGCTGAAGGATGCGTGGAATCTGCGCCTTGCCGCCGGTATCGACCGCCTCTCGGGCAACGATCCCAACGATGCGACAACCTATGGCGCCTTCAGCACGCTGTACGGCACCAAGCACCGCTACCTCGGTTTCATGGACTACTTCACCGACATTCCGACCCAGACCATGGGACTTGGCATCCAGGACATCGTCGTCCAGTTCTCCTTCGTGCCCGAAGACACCGACATCAAGTTCGCCGGCGACTTCCACATTTTCAGCACGGTGGTGGATCCCCTCGAGATCGCATCGATCAAGGCTGCAAATCCCGAAGCATCCACCGGCATCGGCCAGGAGTTCGACCTGACCGTCACGTGGAAGATGTTCGACAAGCTCGGCATGACCGCCGGCTACAGCATCTTCAACGGCGACGACGAGCGCGTGCTGCTCGCAGGCAAGAAGACCACGACCTGGGGCTACCTGATGACCACGCTCAACTTCTGATCGATCCCGTCTGCGGAGATCCCATGAAACGTCTGTATTCCTTTCTGCTTCCCCCGCCCCAGTGGCGGTTGCCCGTGATTCTGCTGCTCGGGGTCCTGGTCGGTATCGGGGGAGTCGTGTTCAAGCAGTCGAACGCGATTTCCTACCTCTCCGACAAGCCCGAGACCTGCATGAACTGTCATGTGATGACGCCGCAGTACGCCACATGGCAGCGGGGAAGCCACGGCCGCGTGGCCACCTGCAACGACTGCCACGTGCCGCACGACAACATCGTCAGCACCTACCTGTTCAAGGCGCAGGACGGTCTGCGCCACGCCACCATCTTCACAGCCCGCGCCGAGCCGCAGGTCATCCGCATCAAGCAGGCCGGCATCAACGCCGTGCAGGAAAACTGCAAACGCTGCCACGCCAACCTGATCCATCTCACAACGGTCGGCAGCGTGACCGGCGAGATGCGCGACAATGAAGGCGCCCTGCTGTGCTGGGATTGTCACCGCGAAGTGCCGCACGGCCGCGTCAACAGCCTGGCGTCCACACCCATGGCACATGTTCCCGTGCCCTGGAAGCCCGTTCCGCAATGGATCATCGACTACACCTCACCCTCATCCAAGAAGTAATCGAAGCACAAAGGAGCACGTATGAAACGCCGTCTCATGGATGTCATTCAGGAAAAACCCTGGCTTGGATGGGCCATCTTCCTTGGCACCGCCGTCATTGTCTTCTTCATCGGACTGCTTGGCGCCTCGATCATCGAGCGTCGGGGGGAAACCGGGCTCTCCTGGCCACTGGTCAAGCCGATCGGCGACTGGGAACCCCGCAATGAGGTATGGGGCGAGAACTTCCCCCGCGAATATGAAACCTACGCGTCGACCATCGACACCAGCTTCGCCAGCAAGCATGGCGGCTCGGCGAAGATCGACTACCTCGAGCGCTATCCCAATCTCGTGATCCTCTGGGCGGGCTACGCCTTCTCTCGCGATTACAACCAGGGACGCGGTCACTACCACGCCATCGAAGATATCCGCAACACCCTGCGTACCGATGTGCCCCAGCCGGCTACCTGCTGGTCCTGCAAGAGCACCGACGTGCCCCGCGTCATGAACGAGAAGGGCGTCGCCGAGTTCTACAAGGGCAAGTGGTCCGATCTCGGATCCGAGGTCGTCAACAACATCGGCTGCCAGGACTGCCACGACCCCAAGTCGATGAACCTGCGCATCACGCGTCCCGCCCTCATCGAGGCCTTCCAGCGTCAGGGCCGGGACATCTCCAAGGCAACCCACCAGGAAATGCGCTCGCTCGTCTGCGCCCAGTGCCATGTCGAATACTACTTCAAGGGCAAGGAAGACAAGTACCTCACGTTCCCATGGGACAAGGGCTTCTCGGCCGAGGACATGGAGAAGTACTACGACGAGGTCGAGCATGTCGACTTTGTGCACACACTCAGCAAGACCCCGATTCTCAAGGCGCAGCACCCCGATTACGAGATGTTCATGACCGGCATCCACGGCCAGCGCGGCGTCTCCTGCGCCGACTGCCACATGCCGTACCGGAGCGAGGGCGGCGTCAAGTTCACCGATCACAAGATCCAGAGTCCCCTCAACAACGTCGCCAACTCCTGCGTGATGTGCCATCGTGAGAGTGAGGAAACCCTCCGCAAGAACGTCTACGAGCGGCAGGACAAGATCGAGGAAATGCGCCACCATGCGGAAACCGCCCTCGCCACGGCCCACATCGAGGCCAAGGCCGCCTGGGATGCCGGTGCGACCGAGGCGGAGATGAAGCCCGTGCTGCAGCTCATTCGTCAGAGCCAGTGGCGGTGGGATTGGGTTGCGGCCGCAAACGGAGTCGGTTTCCACTCACCGGTCGAAGCGGGACGCGTGCTTGGCGCCTCGATTCAGAAGGCACAGGAAGCGCGCGTGGAACTTGCACGCGTGTTTGCAAAGCGCGGGGTGGCACAGCCGGTCGCACTGCCTGACATCTCCACGAAGGCGAAGGCCCAGGCCTACATCGGTCTCGACATGCCGAAGCTCAAGGCCGCCAAGGCCGAGTTCCTGAAGACCATCGTTCCCCAGTGGGATGCCGCTGCCGAGGCACGGCAGGCTAAAATGGTGAAGGCCTACGAGAAGAAGTAGAAGGTTCCACAATGAAAAAACGGCATCCCGCGAGGGATGCCGTTTTTCTTTGGGGTGAGCGACGGGGCTTGAACCCGCGACCCTCAGAGCCACAATCTGATGCTCTACCGACTGAGCTACGCCCACCATGTAAGCCACACAATATACACCCCGCTCCCGAAATTTCCAATGGGGGTCTGCTGCAACGACCGTTCCCCTTGTAAAAGCCGCCGGTATTCTCTAACTTTCGGTTCTGAATTGTTCCGAAGATGAAACCGGACGCTCTCCATATCCCCATCCGTGTCGCCGGTCTCGCCGACGGCATTCACGAGTTCACGCTCGAGGCGGATCCTGTGCGCATCGGACTTCCTTCGGAATTCAGAACACCAGTGCATCTCGAGGTGCACATGGACAAGTCGCATGCACATCTCATGCTTGCGATCAAGGCCCGCGCCACCGCTGTGTACGCCTGCGACCGCTGTCTCGACGAGATCGAGATTCCTCTTCAGGAGGCGGTCACACTCGTGTACGCGAAGGATGCCGCGGCCGAGCACATGAAGGACGACGAGAGCGTCCGCACGCTTGCAGCTGATGACACGTTCATCGATGCGGGCGACGATGTGCGGGATGTGCTGCTGATCGCCATCCCCATGCGAAGAGTCTGCACCGATTATCGTGATAATCCCGCGTGTGGTGCTGCGATTCCCGAAGCCGCCCACCTGCGTGCCGAAGCCGATCCCCGTTGGGACGCGCTGCGCAGCCTCGCCGGTGGCGAAGACGGATCGCCCGAATCAGAGTCGTAACGACAGTTCATACATCAGGAGTTTCACCATGCCGAATCCCACCCATCGCCACTCGAAGACCCGCGGAGCCAAGCGTCGCACGCATTACAAGGCGACCGCCCCCTCGACGGGAAACTGCTCGAACTGCGGCGAGACCAAGCTGCAGCATCGTGTCTGCCCGAACTGCGGCTACTACAACGGCCGGTCGATCGTCACGCCGAAAGCCTAGGGCGCGCGCGTTCAGACGGACTCGGAGCACCCTGTGATCCGCATCGCCGTCGATGCGATGGGGGGCGATCACGCCCCCGAAGCCACGGTTGCCGGCGCCCTCGCATGCGCCGGCGATGCTCGTTGTGATTTTGAGATCGTGCTCGTCGGTGACGAGCAACGCGTTCGCGCACAATTCCCACACGGCGACATCCCCGCGAACATCTCCATCGTCCATGCGCCGGAGGTGATCGAAATGGACGATGCCGCCGCTGTTGCATTGCGCAGCAAGCGGCAGTCCAGCATCGTGCGCGCCCTCGAGATGCACAAGGCGGGCGACGTGCACGGCTTCCTCTCTGCGGGCAACAGTGGCGCCGTCATGGCCGCATCGACGCTCATTCTCGGCCGCGTCGAGGGCATTTCCCGCCCTACAATCGGAACCTTCCTTCCTTCCCAGCGCGGGTACACGCTGCTTGTCGATGCCGGCGCCAACGTCGATTCCAAACCCCTGCATCTGCAGCAGTTCGCCATTATGGGCTCGATCTTCACCGAGTTGATCCTGGGCATTGCGCGACCAACGGTGGGGCTTGTCAGCATCGGAGAGGAAGAGGGAAAAGGCGATGCGCTCACGGTCGAGAGTCATGCGCTGCTCAAGCGTGCGCCGATCCATTTCATCGGAAACATCGAAGGCCGCGACATCCTCAAGGGCACCGCCGACGTGGCGGTGTGCGACGGGTTCGTCGGCAACATCATCCTCAAATTCGCGGAATCCGTGCCGGCCATGCTCAAGCATGCGCTGCGCGAGCAGGCCGCGAAGAGCATGTTCGACAAGCTGCGCATCGGCGCAGCGATTGCACCCATGCGACGCGCCATGCGCACATGGGATTATCAGGAGGCCGGGGGCGTCCCGCTGCTCGGCGTCAACGGTATCAGTCTCATCGGCCACGGAAGCTCGACGCCCCGGGCCATCACCACCATGATATTCAAAGCCAAGGAAATGATCGACCGGCGCGTGCACGACCATATCGCCGACGCCATGCGGACACTCGCGGCACACGCCTGACGAACTCGCACGCGCGTCGGCGTCTCATGCGCCCCACGCCCGGCCGGATCCACACCCCATGATTACTGCAGCCATCACCGCCATCGGCCATTACGCGCCGGACCACGTCGTCGACAACAAGCACTTCGAGTCCTATCTCGAAACCTCCAACGAATGGATCATGACCCGCACCGGCATCGCCGAGCGGCGCTACCTGCTCGAGGGCGCCACGTCGGATCTCGGTGCAGAAGCCGCCCGTCGTGCGCTGGCCATGCGAGGCATCAGTGCAGAAGACGTGCAACTGATCATCGTCGCCACCGTCACCCCCGACATGGCCTTTCCCTCCACTGCTTCGCTGCTCCAGAAGAAGATCGGTGCAAAGAATGCGTGGGGATTCGATCTCAACGGCGCCTGCTCGGGCTTTCTGTTCGCAATGGCCACTGGTGTGCAGTTCATCCAATCGGGACAGTATACCAAGGTGCTCGTCGTCGGTGCCGACAAGATGACGGCCATCACCGACATGCAGGACCGCAACACGGCCATCCTCTTCGGTGATGCCGGTGCAGCCGTGCTGCTCGAACCCTCCGACGATCCCGAATACGGCATCATCGACTGGGTCAACTACCTCGATGGCTCAGGCGACGAGGCCCTGCACATGAAGGCCGGCGGCAGCCTGCGTCCCGCCTCGCACGAGACCGTCGACAACAAGTGGCACTACATCTATCAGGACGGCAAGGCCGTCTTCAAGGTCGCCGTGGTCGGCATGGCCGACGTCTCCGCCGAGATTATGCAGCGCAACAACCTCTCGAGCGACGACGTCGCCTGGCTCGTGCCCCATCAGGCCAACATGCGCATCATCCAGGCCACTGCTGACCGGATGGGTCTGGGCATGGACCGCGTCATGGTCAACATCCACAAGTACGGCAACACCACCGCCGCGACCATCCCCAGCTGTCTGGCCGAGTACCATGCCGACGGCCGCCTCAAACGCGGTGACCGCGTGGTGCTCGCCGCCTTCGGCGCCGGTTATTCATGGGGCGCCGCCTACGTTCGCTGGTCCATCTGACAGGCACGCACATGAACACCGCCTACCTCTATCCCGGCCAGGCCTCCCAGTTCGTCGGCATGGGCCGCGATCTGCACGAGGCCTCGCCGGTCGCCCGTGACCTCTTCGCCACGGCCAACGACATCATGGGCACCGATCTCGCAACGATTTGCTTCGAGGGACCCGAAGACACGCTGCGGCAGACGATGTACACCCAGCCCGCGATCTTCGTCCATTCCGTGATCGTCACCCGCATGCTCGGCATCGATCCCGTCGCGGCCGCGGGCCATTCCCTTGGCGAGTACTCCGCCCTT
This sequence comes from Bacteroidota bacterium, assembly GCA_023432805.1. Lineage (GTDB taxonomy): Bacteria > Bacteroidota > Ignavibacteria > SZUA-365 > SZUA-365 > JAEYUG01. The sequence continues at coordinate 10,779 of JAEYUG010000128.1, forward strand.
GTGGCCGCCGGTGCGCTCAGTTTCGAGGATGGACTCCGCCTCGTCAAGAAGCGCGGCGAACTGATGCAGGAGTCCGGTACCCGCTCGCCCGGCACGATGGCCGCCGTCATCGGTGCGGAAGCCTCCCTCGTCGAAGACTGCTGCCGTGACGCCGCCGCCGCGGGCATCGTGCAGCCTGCCAACTTCAACTCCCCCGGTCAGATCGTCATCAGCGGCAGCGTCGAAGGCATCGACCGCGCCATGGCGCTGCTCAAGGAGCGCGGGGTGCGCATCGTCAAGAAGCTTCCCGTCAGCGGCGCCTTTCACTCGCCGCTCATGCAATACGCACAGGACGAACTGGGCGCCGTGCTTGCGGCAACCCCGATCCTCGACGCACGCTTCCCGGTGTACACGAATGTGTCGGCCGAGCCTGTGCGCGCGGCCGAAGACATCCGCCGGAATCTGCTCGCGCAGGTCACCGCACCGGTGCTATGGGAGGCCTCGATGCGCAACATGCTCCGCGACGGTGTGACGCGATTTGTGGAGACCGGTCCCGGCAATGTGCTCAGCGGTCTGCTCAAGCGCATCGACGGCGAGGCCACGTGCCAGACCGCGGGGACGGCCGAAGAAATCACCGCATTGACATAATCAGCTGAGGAGACATCATGGGTTTGTTGCAGGATAAGATTGCCGTCATCACGGGTGGCGGCAGGGGCATCGGTCGCGAAATCGCGCGCGCATGTGCAGCCGAGGGTTCGCACATCGTGATCTTCGACAAGGTGTTTCCCGACGATTTCGAGACCTTCGCCGGCGAACTGCGCGCAATGGGTCGCACGGTCGTCGCCAAGCAGGTCGACATCACCAGCTTCGCCTCGACCGATCAGGCGATGGACGAAGTTGCGGCGGAATGCGGGCGCATCGACATCCTCGTCAACAATGCCGGCATCACGCGTGACAAACTGCTGATGCGGATGAGCGAGGAGGACTGGGACCTTGTGCTCATGGTGAATCTCAAGGGTGCCTTCAACACCGTCAAGGCTGCCTCGAAGCACATGATGCGCCAGCGTGAGGGCAAGATCGTCAACATCAGTTCCGTGGTCGGCATCATGGGCAATGCGGGGCAGGCGAACTACTCGGCTTCGAAATCCGGGCTGCACGGCTTCACCAAATCGATCGCCAAGGAACTGGCCGGCCGCAACATCACCGCGAACTGCGTGGCCCCTGGTTTCGTGGAAACCGACATGACCGCAGCACTCACCGAAGAGCAACGCGCAGCGTACATGTCCATCATCCCCCTCAAACGCCTCTCGAAACCCGAGGAGGTCGCCCGCGTGGTCGTATTCCTCGCTTCCGAAAATTCTAATTATATTACTGGACAGGTCATTGCCGTCGATGGCGGCATGACCATGTAGGCAGAGTCGAAGCCACTTCCATCTCATATTTCACACACACACAATCCATCCTGGAGGATGATCCATGTCTGAAGACGTCGTACAAAAAGTCAAGCAGATCATTATCAACAAGCTCGGCGTTGAAGAGAGCCAGATCACCGATACCGCATCGTTCACGAACGATCTCGGCGCCGATTCGCTCGATACCGTTGAACTCGTGATGGAGTTCGAAAAGGCCTTCAACCTGACCATCGCTGATGAGGATGCCGAAAAGATCCAGACCGTCGGCGACGCAGTGAGTTACATCACCGCGCACGTCTGATAATTCACGGTAATTTTCGCTCCCTGTAATTCGGACCGCTCCCCGATCGGGGAGCGGATATCCCCCGGAGGAATCGACGCATGAACAAGCGACGCATAGTCGTGACCGGCATGGGCACCATCAATCCATGCGGGAAATCCGTGCAAGAATTTTGGAACAACCTGCTCGCAGGCACCAGCGGGATCGGGTACATCTCCCGCTTCGACACCACGGAATTCAAAACGAAAATCGCGGGCGAGATCAAGGATTTCGACCCGCTGCAGCACATGGATCGCAAGCTCGCGCAGCGTATGGATCCCTTCACGCACTACGCATTCATCGCGGCACGGCAGGCACTGGAGCATGCGGGCATCGCCGACGGCAACGGGTATGACCCCGAGCGCGCCGGTGTGGTGATCGGGTCTGGCATCGGTGGCATGTGGACCAATTTTGACCAGCAAAACAACTACTACACCAACAACGGACCGCGCCAGATCAGCCCCTTCTTCGTGCCGATGCTGATCAGCGACATCGCGGCCGGATACGTGTCGATGCAGTACGGTCTGAAGGGACCGAACTACGGCACCGTGTCCGCCTGTGCGACGGCATCGCATGCCATCGGTGACGCCTTCATGGTCATCGAGCGTAGCATGGCCGACGTCATGGTCTGCGGTGGTGCCGAAGCCGCCATCTGCCCGATGGGTGTCGGCGGGTTCAACTCCATGCGCGCGCTTTCCACGCGCAATGACTCGCCGGAAACGGCCAGCCGTCCCTTTGACAAGGATCGTGACGGATTCGTGATGGGCGAGGGTTCGGGCATCATCGTGCTCGAAGAACTCGAGCATGCGAAACGTCGTGGTGCACCGATCTACGCCGAACTGTCCGGTATCGGCTTCACCGCCGACGCCTACCACATCACCGAACCCGCGCCGGGAGGCGAGGGTGCGGTGCGTTCCATGCGCACCGCCATCAAGGATGCCGGGCTCACACCTGCCGACATCGATGTGATCAACGCGCACGGTACATCCACCCCCTACAACGACCGCAACGAAACGGCGGCGATCCACACCGTGTTCGGCGAGCATGCGGCGAAGCTGAAGATCAACTCCACCAAGTCGATGACCGGGCACCTGCTCGGCGCGGCCGGCGGTGTCGAGGCCATCGCTTCGGTGCTCATGCTCATGCACGACACGGTGCATCCCACGATCAATCAGATCACCTCCGATCCGGAGTGCGACCTCGATTACGTGCCCAATGCAGCGATCGACCATCCGGTCAACACGGTCGTCTCGAATACCTTCGGGTTCGGCGGACACAATACGTCCCTGCTGTTCCGCAAATACACCGGAGAGTAAGGTCTCGATCGGACATGTTCCGACTCCTGAAAATCCTCTTCGCACCCCGAAGCACCTCGCGCCCCGCGACGGCGGACGAGCCGCTTGCACAGGGCCATGAAGAACGCATCGCCCTCTCGGCGACCGTCACCTTCGACACCGCTGAATTTGCACGAAGGACCGGGTACCACATCAGGCATGAAAAATATTTCATCCAGGCTGTGGTGCACCGGTCCTATCTGCAACTCTGCCCCCCCGGCATCACCCAGTCCAACGAGCGGATGGAATTTCTGGGGGATGCGGTGCTGAGCCTCATCGTCAGCGAGTACCTCTACACACACTTTGCGGAAGCCGAAGAGGGCGACCTCTCCAAGCTGCGCTCACGGCTCGTCAGCCGGCTCGCGCTCGGAGAATGCTCCCGCCGCCTCGAACTCGTCGACTTCCTTCTACTCAGTCCCAGCGCCCACCAATCCATCCTTGCAGGCAGCGACTCGATTCTCGCCGACGCCGTCGAAGCTTTCGTGGCGGCGATCTACCTCGATGGAGGCTACAAGGCGGCGCGCACCTTCGTCGAGGATCACATCCTCAAGCAGTATACCCCCGACCGGCTCAGCGAGGATCGCAACTACAAGAGCCGGTTGCTGGAATTCGCGCAGGGTCGGGCGCTCGGCATCCCCCGGTACGTGACCGTGGATGAAAGCGGGCCCGATCACAGTCCCGTGTTCACCGTCGAAGTGCAGGTGGGTGGCATTCCGGTCGGCTTCGGGTCCGGTGGCAACAAGAAGGCGGCCGAACAGGCCGCGGCCGCACGCGCGCTCGAGTATTTCTCCGCGAATGGCGGCTGACGCCGTTCGTCGTGCAGTGAACCACACCCAGACAGAACCATGAGCCATCTCACTGACGAATCGTTTGACACACGGCATATCGGACCGAGTGTCGCCGAAGAGCGCGCCATGCTTGCGGCCCTCGGCTTCGACTCGATCGATGCACTGATTGACGATACCGTTCCGGCAACCATCCGCCTGCAGGATCCCCTCCCCTTGCCCGGCGGCCTGAGCGAACGCCTGTTCCTGCGCGAACTCGAAGGCATTGCCGCGAAAAATAAGATCTTCCGGTCCTATATCGGACTCGGCTACAACGGCGTCTTCACCCCACCGGTGATCCAGCGCACCATCCTCGAGAATCCGGGCTGGTATACGCAGTACACGCCCTATCAGGCCGAGATCGCGCAGGGACGCCTCGAAGCGCTGCTGAATTTCCAGACCATGATCAGCGATCTGACCGGCATGGACGTCGCCAACGCATCGCTGCTCGATGAGGGGACAAGTGCCGCAGAAGCGATGATCATGATGCACGCACTCGTGCAGCGAGCGGCCGATCGCAAAAACAGCAACAAGTTCTTCGTCAGCGACACGTGCTATCCCCAGACCATCGCAGTGCTGGAGACACGCGCCGTGCCTCTCGGTATCGAGATCGTGCGCGGCAATCACGTCGACGATGAGCTGGATCCGTCCTACTTCGGCGCCATCGTGCAGTATCCGGCGCAGGACGGTGCGATCATCGACGTGCGGAGCTTCGTCGAAGCTGCGCATGCCCAGGGCATCATGGTCGTCGTCGCCGCCGATCTGCTGAGCCTCGTCGCGCTAACGCCTCCGGGTGAATTCGGTGCCGATATCGTCGTCGGGAGCGCCCAGCGCTTCGGTGTTCCGATGATGTTTGGTGGACCTCACGCCGGCTACTTCGCCACCCGCACCGCCTTCATCCGCCACATGCCCGGTCGCATCATCGGCGTGTCGGTCGACGACAAGGGCAACCCCGGCTTCCGCATGACGCTGCAGACCAGAGAGCAGCACATCCGTCGCGAGAAGGCGACATCCAACATCTGTACCGCGCAGGCATTGCTCGCAATCATGGCCGGCATGTATGCCGTATACCATGGTCCCGACGGACTTCGTCGCATCGCGCGCAACGTGCATCGCGCGGCGCTGGCACTCGCGCGCGGACTCGCCGCGCTCGGCTACGAGCAGCGCAATGCAGTGTTTTTCGACACGCTGAAGGTGCGCGCCGCCGATGGGGAGGCCATTCGACAGATGGCCGAGGCGGAAGGGATCAACTTCCGCTATCATGACCGGCAGCTGATCGGCATCACGCTCGACGAGACCGTCACCGACGATGACATCCTGCAGATCCTCGGCATTTTCGCCCGCGTGGCGCAGCGCCCCGTCCCGTCGATCGACAGCCTGTTCGAATCCCTCGATGAGGCGTATCCCGACGGACTCGGCCGCACGAGCGATTTCCTGACGCACCCGATCTTCAACATGAACCATTCGGAGACCGAACTGCTCCGCTACATCAAGCGTCTCGAGGGCCGCGACCTGTCGCTGGCGCAGTCGATGATTTCGCTCGGGTCCTGCACGATGAAGCTCAACGCAACGGCCGAACTCATGCCGATCACGTGGAAGGAATTCGCGGGCATGCATCCTTTCGCGCCAGCCGAGCAGACCGAGGGCTACCGGATCATCTTCCGCGAACTCGAAAGGCAATTGTGCGCGATCACGGGCTTCTCGGCCGTGTCGTTCCAGCCGAACTCCGGGGCGCAGGGTGAATACGCGGGACTCATGGTGATCCGCGCGTATCATGAAGATCATGGCGCGCAGCATCGCAATGTGGTACTGATCCCCTCGTCGGCGCATGGAACGAATCCGGCCAGCGCCGTCATGGCGGGCATGGAAGTCGTGGTCGTGAAGTCTGATGCGCACGGCAACATCGACGTCGACGATCTCCGCACCAGAGCCGAGCAGTACAAGGACACGCTCGCAGCGCTCATGGTCACCTACCCCTCGACGCACGGCATCTTCGAGGAAAGCATCATGGACGTCTGCCGCATCATCCACGACAACGGCGGACTCGTGTACATGGACGGTGCGAACATGAACGCACAGGTCGGTCTGACCAGTCCCGCCGCCATTGGTGCGGATGTCTGTCACCTGAACCTGCACAAGACCTTCGCGATTCCCCATGGCGGCGGTGGTCCCGGTGTCGGACCCATCTGCGTCAACGACAAGCTCGCACCGTATCTGCCCGGACATCCCCTCGCCACCGTCGGTGGTGCGAAGGCGATCAGCGCCGTCTCGTCGGCTCCCTGGGGCAGCGCAGGCATTCTTGTGATCTCCTACGGGTACATCCGCATGCTTGGCGCGCGCGGTGTGACTGACGCGACCAAGTTCGCGATCCTCAACGCGAACTATCTGATGAAACGTCTCGCAGGTCACTATCCGGTGCTCTACACGAGCGCGGGCGGCCATTGTGCCCATGAATTCATCGTCGATCTGCGTCCCTTCAAGGATGCGCACATCGAGGCTGAAGACGTGGCCAAGCGATTGATGGACTACAGCTTCCACGCACCGACCGTGAGCTTCCCCGTGGCAGGCACGCTGATGATCGAGCCGACCGAGAGCGAGAGCAAGGCCGAACTCGATCGCTTTGCCGATGCGCTGATCGCGATTCGGCAGGAAATCCAGGATGTGGTGGATGGAAAGCTCCCTGCGGACGATAACCCGCTGCACAATGCACCCCATACGGTCCAGACAGTCACAGCGGAAGCCTGGGCGCATCCTTACACGCGCGAGCAGGCCGCATTCCCGCTCGCGTACCTGCGCACGGCAAAATTCTGGCCGGCAGTGGGCCGCATCAACAACAGCTATGGCGACCGCAACATCATGTGCGTCTGTCCCCCGATCGAAAGTTACCAGAACGCCTGACCCGGCGCTCTTCGTCTTTGCATGTCACGCACGAGGCGGCCTCCGGGCCGCCTCGCTGCTTGTCATTCCCGCCGCCGCTCCTCATTCGTAGTCATCAGCATCACATACCGTGGCATCCTACGACCGGGAACGGGGAGGGGTGTGGGGAATGTTGAGAAGGAAGACCCATGAACACGAAATCAGGACGTGCAGACATGATCAACGCGAACATACCCAGGATACTTGCCGATTCGAAGACCGTTGCGGTTGTGGGGATTTCCGACAAGCCGGGGCGGGCAAGCGGCGGGGTGGCGAAAACCCTGCTGCGTGCAGGATATGAAGTGATCCCCGTCAACCCCATGCTGAAGGAATGGGAGGGACGCACGGTCTATCCCGATCTGAGCTCGGTTCCCGTGCCCATTGACATCGTTGATATTTTCCGGAAGTCGGATCAGGTCGCCGAAGTGGTCGACGAGTCAATCCAGGTGGGCGCGAAAACAGTGTGGATGCAACTCGGCGTCGTTGATGAAGCGTCGGCGCAGAAGGCACTGGAGGCGGGGCTCAACGTGGTGATGGACCGCTGCATGGCGATCGAACTGGGCTGAGACGGAGGCTTCAACCTTCGGCTTCAGCCTCGACGGTCACATGCCGGGTGTCGGTGTCGATCGTGACTTTGATCGTGTTCGGCCGGCAGCACACCTGACAATCCTCTTCGTAGAGCTGATGATTGCCTGCCGACAGATCGACGAAGATCTCGTTGAGCTCGAAGCACCAGGCACATTTGAAGGTCTTTTTCATACGAATGCAATGGTGTGATGATGCAACATCATCATCCTCTGCGCGGTTGTCAAGCAAAAACGACATGTGCGGCTCCCCGCCGCTGACTGCTATTCCTCGAGGGACTTCTCGTACTCCTTCGCAAACACGACGATGGCGTCGTAGATCAGTTGTGCAAGATGGTCCTGTCCGGCCTTCGAGGCGAGGAACGCCTCTTCCTTCCTGTTCGACAGGAAGCCCGCTTCGACCAGGACGCTCGGCATCGACGCTCCCACCAGCACGTAGAATCCCGCCTGCTTGACTCCCTTGCTGGCGAGCTTCGGGCTTCGCTTCGCCGCGAGGTGCAGCAACTCCGCGAAGCGTTCGCTGTGCTTCATGTAAGCGCTCTGCGCCATCGAGATGATGATGAACGCCTCGTCGGTCAGCTTCTGATAGCGCTTCTCGTAGTCCTTTTCCTTCTTCACCACCGCGTTCTCGACCTCCGCGATGCGCACCGCCTCCTCCGTGCGGCCGGGTCGCAGCAGGTACACCTCGAAGCCATGCGCGGTCGACGGTTTCTGCTCGGTCGAATTGCAATGGATCGAAATGAACAGCTTCCCCTGCGCGGCATTGGCGATCTGCCCGCGCCTGTACAGTTCGATGAACCGGTCATCCTTCCTCGTGTAGACCACTTTCACTCCCGGCATCCCGCCTTCGACGAGCGCCCCCAGCCGCGTGGCGATGCCGAGTGTGATCACCTTCTCACGCGTGCCGGCGACACCGATCGCACCGGGATCGTGTCCCCCGTGCCCCGCATCCAGCACGATGCAGTCGAGCGCCCAGCGCTTGCGTTCGTCCCTCCCGCGCGAGGCCGCGGACCTCTTCTCCTGGACGGTGGACTCACGTGCGGCATCACCGGTCGTATCCTTCCGCGACTGAGCGCGAGAAGGATCCACCAGACTCGTAAGGAGAAGCAGGGGAAGCAGGAGGAGGGAAGGCGTGCGTTTCATATGCAACAGCCAAGATACCGAATCGCACAGCCACGCGGAAGCCGTCTGCGGCGCATAGGCATGGGTCACCGCGTGCGTACGGTCCACCGAGCGGGCACGGGTCAGCGCGTGCGCTTGATCACGACGAGCGTCTTGTCGTCGCTGTACAAGCCGTTCGCGCTGAAGGTCTGCACATCCTGAAGGATTTCCTGGCAGATGCGTTTGGGACATTCACCTGCATGGCGCATGATCACCTCCTCCAGACGGCGTTCCCCATACTCGTCCACCCCGTCGTTCGCCTCGGTGATGCCGTCGGTGAACAGCACGAGCACGTCGCCTCTTTCGAGGGTCGTGTTCGCGAGCGTGTAGCGCGCGTCAGGCAGCAACCCGATCACGGGACCAGTGACCGTCAGCTCGCTGCAACGCGCGTCTGCGGCATGGTACTGGATCGGATTCGAATGCCCTGCATTCGCGTACAGCACCATGCCCGTGTCGCCCTCGAAGATCTCGCAGTAGAAGAGTGTGAGGAAACGGTCGTTGGGAAAGATGCTGCAGTTGATCTTGTTGATGCGGCGCAGCATCGAGGTGATCTTCGATTCGAACTCGACACTCATCATGAGCGCGCCCGACACGAGCAATGCCTGAACCGCAGCGGGCATGCCCTTGCTGGCCGCATCGCCGATCGCCACACCGAGCCGCTCCACATCGTCGGGGAAGGTCAGGTAGTTGAAGAAATCCCCGCCAACGATGCGCTCGGCGAGACTGACGCCGTACAGCTCGAAGCAGCCGAAACGCTGCTCGTGCTGTGGCAGCACCAGCTTCTGCAGATCGCGCGCATGCTCCATCTCGTTCTGCAATTCGCGCACCTCGGCCTCGCTGCGCCGCTTCGACAGCATCTGCGTGACCGCCTGACCCGCCATGCTGAGCAGGTACTTGAATGCCGGCGATGCATCGGGACTGTCGAACGCCATCAGATACTCGTAGTAGTTCAGTCCCGCAATCAGCACACGATCGCCGATGCCCGTTGCCGAATACTGCATGATGCCCTTGCGGCGCAGCGTGCGGTTGGTCTCCTCGGCAAGGACGCTGCGATGCAGGGCGACTTCCCGGAAGATGGGGTAGTCCTTGAGCGCGATACGGAATCCGATGCCGATCGGTTGCACGGTGCCTTCCTCATGCACGAGCTCGTAGAGACGCGCCTCGGCATCGAGTTTCCAGATGCGACCGCCGGTGATGGCCGTGCGGTCGTTGTTGATGATCTGGCGCAGGATCGCTGTGAGCATCGCGTCGTCGGTGTCGTACTGCCGCGCCGCGATCTTCTCGATCGTCTTGTAGAGCGTGCGCTGATTCATCGCCATGGGGGCACTCCTCGAACTGGTGCGTGGTGGGGGATCACAGGTTGCGGAAACTCAGCAGCAGCACGACGAGAAGTACGATGCCACCGGTGAGGAAGGGCCAGGAATGCCCGAAGGATTGGAAGACGAAGGCGCCCCAGATGGGACCGAGCGAGCGGGCCAGCGCACCCATGCTCTGATTGATGCCGAGCACGCCTCCCTGATCGGAAGCCTCCGCCGATTTCGAAATCATGCTGAGGGTCGTGGGATTGATGATGCCGCTGCCGAACGACAACACGACGAGCACGAGAAGCATCAACGCGGTGCTGCCACCGGTGAAGGGAATCAGCGCGAGTCCGACCATCGTGCAGGCCGCGCCCACGCGGAAAAGCAACCGCTCGGAATAGCGGCTGGTCAGGGGACGAATGAGTCCGCCCTGCACGATGGCGCCGATGATGCCGATGAAGCCGAAGAGGTAGCCGACCTGGCGATCGGTGAATCCGAAGTCGCGTGTGGAGATCATCGGAAAGGTCGCGTAGATGTTCGCGTATCCGAAGGTCACAAGAAAGAACAGCACGAGAAGCAGTGCGGTGTTCTGACGGCGCAGCGCCACACCCAGGGCGCGATGGGGAAACACGTGCTGGGTGATGCTGCGGTCGGTGTGCGACTCGGGAAGGAAGAAGATCGCAGTGATGAGCGCGATGGTCGACAGAATGGCGGCCGCGAATCCGGGGACGTGATAGCCGTACTCGACGAGCAGGCCGCCCATGACGGGACCGAACACGAATCCGAGACCGAAGGCCGCACCGATGAGTCCCATACCCTTTGCCCGTTCCTCGGGTCTGGTCACGTCTGCGATGTAGGCCTGTGCCGCGCTGATGTTCGCACCTCCGACGCCGCCGAGCAGGCGGGAGATAAACAGCAGGGTCAGCCCTGTCGCGAGCCCGAACAGCACGTACGATGCGGCCGACATGAAGAGGCCGACAAGCAGGATGGGACGGCGCCCGAAGCGGTCGGAGAGGCGTCCCCAGATCGGCGTGAACAGAAACTGGGCCGCTGAAAAGGATGCGACGAGGAGTCCCACCGTGAAATCCGTGGCGCCGAATCCCCGTTCGGCATAGGACGGCAGGATGGGGATGACGATGCCGAAACCAAGCAGATCGATGAAGACGATGAGGAAGATGATCGTCAGCGGAGTCTTCTTCATGCGAGAGGTCAGACTGTCGTCTCTGCGTCCATCGCACGGATGATCGCGTCGGCCATCTCGTTCGTGCCGACATGGACGTCGCGACGCAGATCGCGCGTGACATGCGTGCCCTCGCGCACGACGGCCGCGACACCGTGCTCGATGCGTTTTGCTGCATCGACCTCTCCGAGATGGTCGAGCATCGCCGCTGCCGCAAGAATGACGGCGCAGGGATTGGCGATGTTCATGCCGGCGATGTCGGGTGCGGATCCGTGCACGGCCTCGAAAATCGCGTGTTCGTAGCCGATGTTCGCACCGGGCGCCATGCCGAGTCCGCCCACGAGTCCCGACGCGAGATCGGAGAGGATGTCGCCGAAGAGATTGGTGGTGACGATGACTTCGAACTGGTGGGGATTCATGACGATCTGCATCGCCATGTTGTCGATGATCTTGTCTTCGAACTCGATCTGGATGTACTCGCGTGCGACCGAGCGGGCGGTTTCCAGGAACATGCCGCTCGTGTACTTGAGGATGTTGGCCTTGTGCACGGCCGTCACCTTCGTGCGTCCGTGCCGGCGTGCGTATTCGAAGGCCGAGCGGACGACGCGTTCGCAGCCGGCGCGCGTGATGATGCCGATCATCTCGGCGGCCGTACGGCGGCTGTCGATGTAGTGTTCGAGACCGCTGTAGAGTCCCTCGGTATTCTCGCGCACGATCACCATGTCGATGTCGTGGTACAGGCTCGGCGCTCCTTCGAACGAGCGGGCCGGCCGCACGTTCGAGAACAGATCGAACTCCTTGCGCAGCGCCACGTTCACGCTCTGGAATCCGCCTCCGACGGGTGTGGTGAGGGGACCTTTCAGTGCGACCTTCGCCTTGTTGATCGCATCGAGCAGTTCCTGCGGGATGGGTGTGCCGTGTTTTTCAATTGCGGGGATGCCGGCGATCTGTTCGTTCCATTCGATCTTCACGCCCGTCGCATCGACCACCCGGCGTGCTGCGGTGGTGATATCCGGACCGATCCCGTCTCCGGGGATAAGCACGACAGAGTGCTTCATGTTCGTTTCCTGCGGTTCCAATTTCGGTGAACCTTGTAACTTATTTTTTTCACCCCGCTTTTCAAACTCACGCCTCGGGCGACCCCCGTGTCGTGGCGGATCCGGGGGGACGGACGCGCTTGCCCTGAACCCTCCCGATGCCTTGCGCGTGGGGCGCTTCCTGCGTAGGTTTCGGCATGTCGATACTCCGTGTCTGAAATGCACATCCTCCTCATCGTCCTTGCCGCGCTGGCGCTTGTGATCGCCCTGCCACTCCTCGTCCGACGTCGTGCGCGCAGGGCCATGGCCGATCGCATCCATATCGAGGATGCGCTCAAGCACCTGCTCGATTGCGAGTACCGCAGTGTCACCGCCTCGGTCGAGAGCATCGCCGGCACGCTCGGCGTCACATCCGATCAGGCCGCGGCCATAGCGGGCGAACTGGCCCGGCGCGGGCTGGCCGCCGCACCCGACCGCTGCTGCGTCCTCACCGACGAGGGACGCAGTTATGCGCTGCGCATGGTGCGGCGTCACCGCATTCTCGAGCGCTTCTTCGCCGACGAGACGCTCATGCGCGACAAGGAGTGGCACGGCCGTGCCGAGCGCGACGAGCATCACTACTCCGACAAGGACATCGAGGCCATGTCGGCCCGGCTCGGGCATCCCCGCTGGGATCCTCACGGCGATCCGATCCCCAGCGCGACGGGCTCGCTCCCCGATGCGCGCGGCCGCAGCCTCGACATGCTCGAACCCGGACACACCGCGCGCATCCTCCACGTCGAGGACGAACCGCCCAGCGTCTACGCCATGCTGGTGCGTGCAGGTGTTGCCGCGGGCACCCCGATCACCCTGCTCGCGCGCGAGGCTTCCTCGGTGCGGGTGCGGATCGACGGACACGAGCACGAGCTCTCCGCACTCGCAGCATCCGCCATTACCATCGATGACGAAGACGCGCCTCCATCCCCCGAACCGGTCTGGGAGCCGGGCCGCCGCCGTCTCTCGGAGCTTCCCGACGGCGCGACCGCGCGCGTCGTGCGCATCTCGGCCGACTGCCGCGGGCAGCAGCGCCGCCGGCTGATGGACCTCGGCGTGCTGCCGGGCACGCGCATCACCGCCGAGCTGCGGAGTCCCGGCGGCGAACCGGTCGCCTATCGCGTGCGCGATGCGCTCATCGCGCTGCGCCGCCGCCATGCAGACATGATTGTCGTCGACACGAGCGACGAAGAAAGGGCTCTCCACTGATGGATGCTTCTGGAAGGAAGGATGTGCCGGCCGCCGGCTCCCACGGCATCGCGGCCTGCGATGATTGCGCGCTGAACACGGGGCAGGGACTCAAGCGGCGGGGGGAAGCCACCGATGGCGCATCACGGGTGATCGCCCTTGCGGGCAACCCGAATGTCGGGAAGAGCACGGCCTTCAATGCGCTGACGGGATTGCGGCAGCACACGGGCAACTGGCCGGGCAAGACGGTCGCCCGTGCGGAAGGCGCCTTCGACTTCGGCGGCGAGGCGTACCGCATCGTGGACCTCCCGGGTACGTATTCGCTCCTCTCGACGAGTGCGGACGAGGATGTCGCCCGCGACTTCATCCTCTTCGGGCGACCTGATGCGACGGTGATCGTCGCCGACGCCACGCGCCTCGAGCGGAATCTCAATCTCGTGCTGCAGGTGCTCGACATCACCGACCGCGCCGTGGTCTGCGTCAACCTCGTCGACGAGGCGACGCGGCACGGCATCACCGTCGATGCGCGGGCGCTCTCGCGCGAGCTCGGCGTGCCTGTCGTGCTGGCCTCCGCCCGCCGCAATGCGGGCATCCCCGAACTCCTGCAACGGCTCCACGACGTGGCATCGGGCACGTATGTGTGCCGGCCGCGCCGTGCCCGTCGCGAGTCTGCGGATGCCGCCCGTGCGATCGACGAGGTGACGCGGGAACTCGAGCGCGAAGTGCCGGGACTCGCCAATGCGCGCTGGGTGGCGATTCGTCTGCTCGAGGGCGACCAGCAGATCGCCGAGGCCCTGCGCACCGGACGCCTGCGCGCAACAGGTGCCAACGACGATGAGGCAGCATCTGCGACACCATCCGCACAGGTCGTCGATGCCATCATCGCGCGTGCTGACACCCTCCGCTGGGAGACCGGTGAGGAATTCCACGACGCGGTGATCGAGGCGCTCTACGCCGACGCCGCACGCATCGCCGAGAAGTGCGTGCAGCGCGAAGGCACGCGCACCCCCTTCGCCTTCGATCGCGCGCTCGACCGCGTGCTGACAAGCAGAACCTTCGGCTTTCCGCTGATGCTCGCGATGCTCGCCCTCGTCTTCTGGCTCACGATCGAAGGCTCGAACGTGCCCTCGGCAATGCTGGCCTCGCTGCTCGTCGACACGATGCATCCTTGGCTGCGGGGACTCGGAGTCGACATCGGTCTGCCCGCATGGATCAACGGCTTCCTCTTCGACGGCGTCTATCTGGCCACGGCCTGGGTCGTGAGCGTGATGCTGCCGCCGATGGCGATCTTCTTCCCACTCTTCACACTGCTTGAGGATTTCGGCTATCTGCCCCGCGTGGCCTTCAACCTCGATGCCCTGTTCCAGCGCGTGGGCGCCCATGGGAAGCAGGCGTTGACGATGTCCATGGGCTGGGGCTGCAACGCCGCAGGCGTGGTGGCGACGCGCATCATCGACAGTCCGCGAGAACGACTGATCGCGATTCTCACCAACAACTTTTCGCTCTGCAACGGCCGCTGGCCGACGCAGATTCTCATTGCGACGATCTTCATCGGCGCCGCGGCACCACCGGCGATTGCCGGCATCGTCTCGGCGGGTGCCGTCGTGGCTGTGGCGCTGCTCGGCGTGTTCTTCGTGTTTCTGACGTCGTGGGGACTCTCACGCACCGTGCTGCGTGGCGAAGCGAGTTCGTTCTCGCTCGAACTGCCGCCCTACCGTCCACCACGGCTGCTGCAAACCCTCTACACATCCCTCATCGACCGCACACTCATCGTGCTCTGGCGTGCCGTTGTCTTCGCGGCCCCGGCGGGTGCAGTGATCTGGCTCTCGGCCAACCTGACCATCGGTGGGGTGAGTTTCGCCGAACACTTCATCCGTGCGAGCGATCCCTTCGCGCTGTTCCTCGGTCTCAACGGCGTGATCCTGCTCGCCTACATCATCGCGATTCCCGCCAACGAAATCGTCATCCCGACCGTACTCATGCTCACCACGCTCATGCTCGGTGCGGAAGGCGCGGGAGCGGGCACCATGTTCGAGCTCGACAGCCTCACCGACACCGCGTCCCTGCTTCAAGCCGGCGGCTGGACGATGCTGACAGGTATCAACCTCATGCTCTTCAGCCTGCTCCACAATCCCTGCTCGACGACCATCTATACGATCTACAGGGAAACACGGTCGATGAAGTGGACGCTCGTCGCTTCCGTCATGCCCGTGCTCATGGGACTTGCGGTCTGCATGCTTGTCGCCCAGCTCTGGTACCTGCTCGGCTGAGCCGCGACGGCCGGACGGTTGAACATCTCCGTGGGAATTTTTCAGGGTCCGTGAAACTTCGCGGAACCAGCCTCCGTATCCCCCTGCAGTTCACACACAAGACCATTCAACTCTTTCCCCGGAGGATACAATGAAATCCGCAGTGTACGCTCTTGCCTTGATGGTCATCCTGACCGCCGCAACAGCCTTCGCACAGTCGCCCGCCGAGATGACACCTGCGCGCGCCACATTGATCGAGAAAAACATCTGCGCCAATCTGACGCACCCGTCCGATGAAGTGAAGGGCGACGCGATCCAGCTCGTGATCGACCTGAAGAACGCGTATCCGACCATGGATCTCGACTATGCGATCATCCCGTTGATGTCAGTGCTCAAGCACGACACCCGCGACGAACTGCGCATTCTCTCCGCGCTTGCGCTCCGCACCTTCGACTCCGATCGCGCCCGTTTCGCCGTTTCACAGCGCGCCCGCTTCGATGAATCACCGCGCGTGGCACGACATTGCTCGCGGCTGATGCGCGACTGGAATCAGGGCGAGGAGATGGTTCCCGTCGCATCGCTCTACAACTGATCGCATCGTTATTTTCCCAAACGCGAAAGGGCGGGTCATCGACCGGCCCTTTTCGTATACCTGCACAGCGTGAAGTCTACTTCGACGCCGTATTGAACTCGTTGCGCCAGGCGACCATGCCGCCCGTCACGTTGTGCGCCTTGTACCCCTTTTCACGCATCATCTTCGTAGCCATGCCCGAGCGGTTGCCCGTACGGCAGATGATGTAGATGTCCTTGTCCTTGTGCTTGCTCAGTTCCTCCATGCGGCGATCGAGCTCCTGCACGGGAATGTTGATCACACCGCTCAGGGCACCGAGCGGACCCTTCAACTCCTCGGGAGTGCGCACATCGACGACGATGGGCGCTTCCTTGCCTGCGAGCTTTGCCTTCAGTTCAGCGACGCTGATCGCCTGCGCATTGGTTCCGTTCGAACACGCAGTGATGAAGAGGGCCAGGGCAAGCAGGGTCCAGCGGACGGATGTCCGGTACATCGTGTATGTCATATGCGAATCCTCTGAGTCAGGAAAGTCCGCAGGCACCGCCTGCGCAGGGTGATGGAGTGGGGCTGTACCCGCAGGAACCGCCGGCGCACGACGGCTCCGCGTAGGAGTACGTGCCCGAGGCCGCGGTTGCGAACGTCGAGAGCTTCTTTGCGTGCGCACGCGATCCACAGGAGGGGCACACGATCAATTCCTCGTTTTCGCGGCCCTTGTGCAGCACGTCATAGGAGGTCGTGCAGTCGGAACAGACGTATTCAAAGAGTGGCATGATGGAATCCTCAGGACTGTCCGTCGCTGGATGCAGCCTCGGCCGGGCGCTTCTTCGAGGAGGGCAGAAGCCAGCTGGCCCCCACGAGTGCGCCGTATCCGGTGCTGATGTACCAGGTGGATGTGATGGGGCAGGAGCCGCTCGTGCAGCCGATGAAGTACCAGTAGGCGAATCCGATACCCGCACCTGCAAGCAGCGGGAGGATTTTTCTCAGGAGGGGCGGTATCTGCACGGCGTGACCATGGTCAATGTGTGTGTTCAATCATCGTATGATGCATGAGGTCCGGGTCGGGATTCAGACCTCGTGCATGAAAAACGCCGAACTGCGGGTCCGGCGTTCCTTGACACTCCACGATGGAGGGATCTACCCAGCCAGACAGCGGCGGACGGTCATGACGACCTCGTCGATATCCACCGGTTTGCTGAGAATGTCGGATGCTCCGCGCGAGATCAGTTCGACGGCACTCTTGATGTCGGCGTACGACGTCATCATCACGACGGGGGTGTGCACGGCCTGTGCCTTCAGGGCTTCGAGCACGTCGAAGCCGGTCACGCGGGGCATGCGGATGTCGATGAGGGCCAGGTCGAAACGCACGGTGTTGACAAGGTCGATCGCCGTGGTTCCTGCGTACGCGGTGGTCACGATGAATCCTGCATCGCGGAGATGGCGTGCGATCGCGTCGCAGACGACGCGTTCGTCGTCGACGATGAGCAGATGAGGCTGCGAGACGTTCTCGGGATGGGATGCCTCACGTGCATCGTTCCCGAGGTCGTGTGCCTGTTCAGCTGCGTCAGATAGATCGAGGATCACGCGAGTGGCTTCCGATGGGAGAGTCGGTAATGTACGGAAAGCGGTGGTGTCAGCAAAGGAGCAGGCGGGCGCGGGATCCGGTGCCGGTCGGCAGGGGCATCATCCCGCGCGCAGCGCGCATCCTCTACTTGTCCTTCATGCGTTCCTTGGCGGCCTGGATCTGTTCGAGCAGGTTCGAGCGCGAGGCGTCGAGACGCTCGTACTGGTTCTGCAGAGCGCGCTGTCCGGCACGGATTTCGGCGACCTTCTGCGTGGCGCGCGCCTGGAGCGAGGGAAGGATGCGGGCGCGGAGGATGATGATGAGTTCCTTCTTGGTGACCTGGTCTTCGTTGTAGCCGAAGATGTAGCGGAGCCCGAACACCCACCAGGGGAGATCCTTGAGAAAGGGGACGCCGCGACGGAGGCTCTGCACGTCGTTGGTGTAGAGTCCGCCGACCACGGTCTCCTCCTGGTCGAGAAGGATGACGCTGGTGTTGGCCACGGTCTTGTTGATGATGGTCGAGATGGCGTCGGGGAAGACCGAGCTGCGCTCGGCCTGGATGAGCAGGTGCACGAATTCGAGGGAATCGTACTCCATGATCGACGGGGTGACTTCGATGATGGTGCCGGCGCTGTAGAATTTCTCGGTGGTGTTGCCGGAGAAGTCGCGCTGGCGGACGGAGAAGTCCTGACCCACCTGGATGCGGCCGGTTTCATTCGAACGAACGGTGATCGACGGTGCGCTGATGAGTTCGCCGAGGTTCTCGCTCTGGATGGCCTTGAGGGTGGTCATGATGTCGAGCGCGTTGTTGTAGGCGCGCAGCGATCCGGAGACGCCGTATTCAACCTGGTTCGCTGCACCGCTCGATCCGCTGCCCGACGAGCCGTCGCTGCTCGAGGAGGAGGAACTTCCGGTGTTGGTGATGCCGAGTTTGGTGATTGCGCTGGGGGCGGTGTTGGTCAGGGACCAGTCGATGCCGAGGGATTCCATTTCCGAACGGTTGGCTTCGAAGAAGATCGCGGAGATTTCGACCTCGCGTGTGTTGACGGCCTTTTTCGTCGCGACGCTGTCCTTGCCCATCTCGGCCCCCGTCGAGTAGACGCGGACGTAGTCCTCGTTTTCGACATACCAGTACCCGTTGACGCGCAGCACCAGCTCGAAGGCATCGCGCCAGTACATGCTCGGGATGTTGATCCCGATTTCCTTCGACTTCGTGGAACTCTTCGTGTCTGTTCCCTCGAAGACGACGGGCTTCTCCGTGTAGCGTTTGAACGCACTCGAGAAGATGGTCATGGCCTTGGTGAATGGCGTGTCGCCGGTCATTGTGATCATCTCGTCGACGGTCGTCGTCGGTGGTGCGCTGGTGACGGGTCGGGTCTGAGCCGAGAGGGGAGCCGCGGCGAGCAGCAGCACGAGCAGAATCAGGGTTGGTCGCATGGCGGTTACCTGGAGGATTTGGGTTCTTCGAGCTTGTTCTGGAAGCGCAACGTCAGCATGTAGCGTTCGATGATGCCGCCCTTGTTGAGCAGGAACAGCACCTGCCGTCTCTCGGGCATGATCTTCGACACGTAGCCGAGATAGACTTCGTCGCCTTCGCTGAGCATGATCAGCTGGTTGTTCTGATCGCTGATGAATGCGCGTCCCTTCATCACGGCCAGCAGGGTGGACTTCTCCGCATCGGGGAGGTCGTAGACATTGGGCGGGATTTCGGGATTGACGAGGGATTTGAATGGATTGGCCGTGATGGCGGTAAAACTCGCCAGTTCGAGGGGAAGTGCCGCACAGCTGTCGGCGAACGCCTCCTGCGTGGTGAAGTAGGCGAGCAGGTCGGCATCGAATTGCACCGTGTGCACAATCACGCCGAGTTTGTCGTCGACTGCATGCAGCTCCCGGACGTCGAGATTTGCGACCTTCATCAGGCGCGGACCGTGTTCGAGATACTGGATCAGCCGTGCAAGGCTGTTGAAGGGACCCTGACCGGCCAGATGGTAGCGAAGGTAGCCGCATCCTTCCTGATCGACCTTCTCATGCGTCACCACGTTGAGATCGAGCTCGGGACTCATCGCGAGGATGGTGTTGAGGTACTCGTTGGTCAGAGCTGCGGTTTCGGTCGAGGGCAGGGTCTTCGGACGCATTGACCAGCTCCGATTGAGCAGGTCGACTTTCATCTGGACATCGGCGAGGCGGTTGTACAGATTGCCGACATCACCGAGTTCGGCACGGAGGGTGGCACGCTGTTTCGTGATGCGCTCGAGTTCCTTGTCCTGATGCCAGTAGATGTATCCGCTGCCCACTCCCACGATCAGCAGCAGGAGGACGGCGAGGATGATGGAATTGCGTATGGCGTATGGCATTATTTCGCCCCCTTCTTCGCGTTCTTGCCCTTGGCCTTGGTCTTGGTCTTCGCGTCCGTTTTCGTGACGGTGCCAAATCGAGTTTTCACATCGCCGAGGGCGACGGTCACCGAATCATGCCAGATGGCTGCAGGAGTTCCTGCCGAGGGATAGTGGTCTTCCAATGCGAGATTGATGTCGTAACGGAACAGCTTTTTGCTGCCGATCTCCTGCACGGAAATCTCGCGCAGCGTCGTCGTTCCGATGCGATGCGAGAGCGCCGGGACGCTGGCGCGTGTCAGTGAATAGCCGACAACCGTCAGTCCACCATCCTTTTCCGGCTTCATTTCACTGATCCAGAGATTGCCGAGTCCGCTCGTTCCCTTTGCGAGCGTGTCAAGGGTTTCGCTCCAGCGCTCCGAGTTCATCAGCAAGGTGTCGAGCGTGTTCGTGGCAGCAGTGATCGACGCGGATCTGGTCTCCAGTGCGGTGATCTGTTCGACGATGGCCTTCTGCTCGGCCACCTGCCTCTGTTCGTAGCGCAGGGCCTCTCCCTCGGTCTCGATCTGTGCCTGGCGCTGCAGTCCCAGCACCGTGAGGGCGACTGTTGCCACGAAGAGGGCGAGGAGGAGCAGATAGCCATGCCATGCGAGCTTGAGACTCTTCTGTTCGTCACGGATATGCGCCGGGATGAGCGCAATGCGGAGAAAATGGGGACTCTTCGGCTGCAGCATTTCCCACGCCGTCGAAATGGGCGCGGAATAATGTCGCAGCTCACGGAGTATCGTCTCGTCGTCACCGTGCTGCACACGCAGACGACTCATCGAGTGGAAGACGACGTTCGGGTTGTTGACGAGGATTTCGTCTTTCAATCCGATCTCCTCGGCGAAACCGCCGAGCACGACTGTGTCGGCCTTGGGATACCCCGCATTCTCGGCCGCCAGCTCGATGCGGTTGTTCAGCATGGTCACGAAGTCGCGGTCGGTCGCACCCTGCTGAATGGTGGGAGCGATGAAACGCAGTTCACCGCCCCGCATGATCAGCAGTTTGGTTTCGTCCTTGCCCACGTTGATGACGTGCACGATTTCGCTCTCGTTGAAGCGGTAATGCACGCGCACAAGATTGATCAGTGCGATATCGTTGCTCGTGACGAGATTGATACGCGTGGGACGACGTTGCACACCCTGCGGGAGGGCAAAGACTTCGAGCAGCGGTGTGGCCTCGACGCGGGCTGCGGCAACGATGGTTGTGGGACCGGTCGGCTGCCAGGCCACCATGTCACGTGTCAATTCGACATTGAGCGTGTGCTGCGCCTCGGCGAGAATGCGCTTGAGGATCTTCGACGACGACTCCTTCGCCTCGCGGGTCGTCAGGAAGGTCCGGATGTAGGGTTCACCCATGCTGACTGCGAGTGACGCTCCCTGCACGTAATGGCCGTGCATGAATTCCCTGATGGTGCTGACATCGACCTCGTCATTGCTGCCGCCACTCTCGTCGGTGTCAAAACCGTCGAAGGGATCGGCACTGCCGCCGCTGCCGGCCGCAGGTTCGCCGGCCGACTGATGGACGGCCTGCATCGCGGGCAGGGTCATGGTTGCGAGATCCATCACGCGCAGGTTTCTGCCCTCGCGCCCCACGGTGGCGAGACGAAGCATGTCGCCTTCGATGGAGAGGCCGATGCAGACCTCGTCGGGTTTCGGTGCCTTCTTCATGGATGCGCCGTCTTACTTGTTGGCAAGAAGCTGCTGCATGCGCTTCTTGTTGTTTGCGTGGTTGAACGCCTCGTCGGGTGTGATCGTGCGCTGCGCCACATGCCGCTTGAGATCCTGTTCCATCGTGTTCATGCCGAGCGCGATGCCCTCGTTGATCATCTGATAGATCTCGTTGGTGTTGCCATTCTTGATGGCCGAACGCACCGACGGTGTCACGACCAGGATTTCCTTGGCGAGGGTCCGCTTTCCATCGACCGTTGGGACGAGCTTCTGAGAGATCACGCAACGCAGCACGTCGGCCAGACGGTTGCGCACGCGGTCCTGCTCGACCGGCGGTACTTCGCCGATGATGCGGTCGATGCTCTCGACGGCAGACGAGGTGTGCAGGGTCGAAAACACCTTGTGACCGGAATCGGTGATTTCGAGTGCCGACATGATCGTTTCGGGATCGCGCATCTCGCCGATCACCACGATGTCCGGATCCTGACGCAGTGCCTGCACGGTGCCGTCCTTGAACGACATCACGTCGCGGCCAACCTCGCGATGACGCACGACCGAGCGCGCGGGTGTATGCACGTACTCGACCGGGGATCCGATGATGATGATGTGCGCGTCGACCGAGCGGTTGTTCGTGTCGATGATCGCGTCGAGTGTCGTGCTCTTGCCCGAACCCGTGATCCCCGTCACGAGAATCAGTCCCTCCTTCGTGTGCTTGAGGTTGACGATCTTCGTGACATTGGGGTGGAAGTTGAATCCTTCGTAGGGACGAATCTTCGCCGTGATCGCACGCATGTTCATGGCGAGCGCATCGAGATCGAAATACGCCGTGCCGCGATACCGGTAGATGTCGTCGCCGACCTTCTGCTGATAACTGAAGTCGAGGCTGCGGTGGTTGAGGATGTGCTGCCGCTGGCGTGCGCTGATCAGCGCGTGGATGAGCACGTCGCAGTAGGGGGTGGGCAGGTCCGGCAGTTCGCGCCGCGCCGTCTTCGAACCGTGCACGCGCATCCAGATGTGGCCGTTGGTGCCGAAGCTTCCGATATCGATGTCCGACGATTCGAGCTCGCGCATGTACTTGAGAATCGCGTCATAGAACATCCGCAGCAACTGGATCGCCCGCTCGTCCTGCGCCTCGAGCCTGCGGATGATGAACTCCTGCTTCTCGATACCGAGGTAGTGCGGAGGCATCTCCTTGACCACGTGCTGCAACACGGCCAGCGCATTCTGTACGAGCGCGCGCGGTAGCACGTCGGGCCTGGCTGCGCCGCCTGCGGGCGTGCCTGCGGGCGTGCCTGCGGGCGAGCCTGCACCTGTTGCGGATGCTGCGTTCTGAGCGGTGTCCATCGTCACGATCGCCTCTGCTTGTCGAACTGTTTCATGCGGGATGCGTCAGTCTGCTATTCTTCGTCTGCCATCGTGGCCGAGATCACCTCGGAAATGCAGGTGATGCCTTCCTTGACGCGCTCTCGTGCGGAAGCCCGCAGCGTGAGCATGCCTTCACCGATCGCGATCGAACGGATGAGATCCTCGTTGATTTCGTCGCCGGACTGGAAGATCGCCTTGCGGATCGCGGGCGAGAAGTAGAGGGATTCGTGGATGGCCGCACGCCCCTTGAATCCGTTCGAACAACTCGGACAGCCGACCGGCTCGTAGAACGTGGTCGACCGGATCTCCTCTTCGGTGAACCCGACGTTGATCGCCTCATGCACGTCGATGTTCTTGACTTCGCGCTTGCACTTGACGCACAACTTGCGAATCAGACGCTGGGCCACGACGAGGTTGATCGCGTAGGCGATCAGGAAAGTCTCGATGCCCATCTTGAAGAGACGGGTCACGGCGCTGGGGGCGTCGTTCGTGTGCAGCGTCGAGAACGTGAGGTGGCCCGTGTTGGCCATCTTGATGGCCGTCTCCGCCGTCGTCTTGTCGCGCATCTCGCCGACCATCACGATGTCGGGATCGTGCCGGAGGATGGCGCGAATCGCTGCTTCGAACCCGGCCTTGGGACCGATCTTGATCTGGCGGGCACCGTTGATCACGTACTCGACGGGATCTTCGACAGTCAGCACGCAGACCTGGGGCGTGATGACCGAATACAAGGCGGCGACAAGAGTCGTGCTCTTGCCTGAGCCTGTGGGACCCGTCAGAATCACCATGCCCTGCGGCTTGCGGATTGCCGCATTGAACCACTCGTAGGCCTTCTGCTGGAATCCGATCTTCGCGATATCGGTGATGACCTTGCGGCTGTCGAGCACGCGGATGACGATGCTCTCGTACTTCATCGTGTATTCGCTGCCGACGATCGGAAGCACCGAAACGCGGAAGCGGATGATCGTGTTGTCGATCTGGCGCTGGATGAACCCGTCCTGCGGAGCATCGCGCTCGAAGCGGTCGATGTTGCGGCTGCGGTCCTTGACCACGGCCACCACGGCTTCCGGACGCGTGCCCTCGACGCGGTTCCAGACCTTCAGCTTCCCATCGAGGCGGAAGTGGAAATCGGTACTCAGTTTTCCTGTCGGAATCACGTGGATGTCGCTGGCACCCTGACGGACCGCCTCCACAAGACATCCCTCGAACAGGTTGACCAGCATGCTCTTGTTGATTTCCTGGTCGAGCGCCGTTTCGTCGATGCCGCTTTCGTAGTCGGACATCTGGAGGTCGTTCTCGAAATCCTTGATGCTCTCGAGAAAGACATTGTCCTGTCGCAGGTACGTGTCGAGATAGGGCTGGAGCTGGGCCAGACGCACGAAGTACACTTCATACTTGCGTGCGCGGAAGTAGTAGGCGATGCGGGGGATGTGCCGGTGGGTCGGGTCCGCGGCGATGATGATGAGCTTGTCGGGCACGCGCTCGTCGTACTTGAGCGGGAGTGCATGCGCGTCGGTCAGATACTGCTTCTGCTCGGGTGTGAGTGTGTCGATCAGCTGCTTGATGAACGCGGCCCGGCGCTCGTCGATCATTGCATCGTCGACGCACAGTTCCTTGAAGGCATAGATCTTCGAGACCTCCGAGAAGACCGTGTCGTGGTCGATCTTGTAATCGCCAACAAGGATCTGCGCAATGCTGCGCTGCTGGGTGCCCTGCTCCTTCTCCTTGACCGCCAGTGCCTTGCTGATCGTTTCCGAATCGACAATGCCCTTGTGGAGGAGCGCGAAGCCGACCTTGTCTATGAGTTTCGGAGCGCTCGGAATCGGAGGAGCCATGTGCGCATGCGCAGGTGGATGTCTTTGAGTGAGACCAGCGACAGACCGAGATAGAGCATGATCTCGAGCGAGGTGCCGGGGGTCTTCGGCTTGACGATGGAGACTTCAGACGAGACGACCGTGATGGCGGTCATGATGATCGTGATGAGCATCGCCACCCAGAGCTGCATGAAGTCGACGACCGACTTGAGGCGGTAGGTGGTCTCACGCTCGTAGTAGTTGGCCAGCTGCAGGGCGGTTTCCCGCACCATGCCCGTTTCGGCTCCTGCGTGGAATCGTGACAGCGCGGTTCGTGTGAAGACCCCGGCAGCTTCCAGTGATTCGTGGAGTCCCTTGCCGTGCTTGAGCATCATGGGAATCGTGATCGTCTTGA
The DNA here is from genome assembly GCA_023432805.1 of Bacteroidota bacterium. Classification (GTDB taxonomy): domain Bacteria; phylum Bacteroidota; class Ignavibacteria; order SZUA-365; family SZUA-365; genus JAEYUG01. The sequence continues at coordinate 36,046 of JAEYUG010000128.1, forward strand.
TCTGATTCTCGAAGTACGTGTTGCCCGTGGCCTCGGCGGCCGTCTTGATCACGTCGATGTTCTCGCCCGACCCGCTGTAGAGCGAGTAGAACACGCGCGAAAACACTTCGATGGCTGTCTTGTGGATCAACTGACCCATGACCGGGAAATTCAATATGTGCTGGTCATACCAGAGCCGACCTTTGGGATTCATGATGAACGCGGCGATGCCGCCACCCAGGGCTGCGAAGCCGAGCAAGATGAACACCATGTTTGCAACGAGCCAGTCGCTGAACTCCAGCGTGGCCGCGGTCATCGGAGGAAGCTCGATCCCGTATTTGAGGAACATGCGGGCGGTCTCCGGAAAGATCCACGCCACGTAGAAGATCACGGCGAGACCGAGCAGCACGAGGGTGATCATCGGCATGAGCATGGCGCTCTTCATGCTCTTCTTGAACTCCATGTTGCGCTCGAGAAACTTCGCCGTCGCATCGTACATCTCGGCCATCGAACCGCTCTTGGAGGCGAGCCCGAGCATCTTTGCCACGAAGGGTCCGAGCACGGACTCATGCTTCATGAACACGCGCTCGCTCTCCTTGCCCTGCTTGAGCTCGGTGTTGATGTCCTTGAGCGTCTCTTTGAGCACCCGGTTGTCGATGTCGTTGGCCAGCAGGATCAGCACGTCGTTGAAGGGGAGTTTCTCGCGCAGCAGATCCGCGCTCAGACGGACGAAGGTGATCAGATCCGGTGCCGGCGCCTTGCCGCGGGGTGCCATCGCCTTGCGCACCGAGATGATCGTGTATCCCATGCCCTGCAGACCGTTGACAACCTCCTCCTTCGAGTAGGCCTTCTGCTCGCCGGTGATGGGCTCCTCCTTGCCCTTGCGCACCTTGTAGACGAAGCTCTGCCGCTTCTCCAGGCGCTGCATTTTGAAGGGACGACCCTTCGACATCTCCTGAATCTTCTTGCGCGCGTCCGACGTGTTCGAGGCGGTCAGATTCCCCTGCACAATCTTTCCCGAAGGGACGACCCCCTGGAATCTGTATTCGGGCATGATGATGATCTCGAGGTGTGAATGTGAATGATCCGGGTGAAGCTCCGCAGGTACGGACAACGGGCCTTCTCTCACGCATCAAGAATGACGCCAGAGACGCAGGGGACTGGGAAACATTGAAATTTCGAGATCTGACTGTGACGTGGGCATGCCGCAGGTCAGAGGAACGTGCAAAAACTGCAGGGCGCACTGAAAGCACTGCAGTTCACACGGAAAGACAATATATGCATCATGCTGATCGGAATACACAAAAAAGACACAGCCACCGGCGCGGGCCAGTGGCTGTGCAGGGAAGGTTCGAACAGCTCGCTTATTCCCAGGCGGTGTCATCGATGTCAACACGGTCTGCTTCGGCAGCTGCCATGTCGACACTGATCACGATCTTTTTTGTGGCGTCCTGGTTGTTGACGCCTGTGACCGTGAATTCGTCTGCATTCACGACGGCGACTGTGTACACTGCGTTTTCGTTGGTTGCAGTCATGCCGCCCGCTATGTCCGGCGTCATGCCGCAGTTTGCCATCGTGATACCGGTGAACTCGTTGCCGCCGCCGCCGAGCATTTCAGGCTTGCGGAAGTAGCCCTGCGCCGATGCCGCAATGCGCAGACAGTCCTGGATAGCCGCATCCTTCGATGCCTGCTCTGCATTCTGACCGAAGATGTTGATACCGACCACCACTGCGATGCCGACGATGATGACGCCGAGAACGATGAGAAGAAGCTGTTGGGTGCCCATGAAAACCTCCTGAAGGAATTGTTGGGATGGAAAATGTGATGTTGAGAGAAATCGTGTGTGTCAGTGTCTGCATGCAAATCTAGGGGGTGAAGATTACAGGCATCTGAACTCGACATTACAGCGTTGTAAGCTTCTCATGCCCTGCCGCCCGGGCTCTGCGATGTGCGACGGCGATGTGTGCTGCAGTGTCTGGATGCGAAATTACAGGGCCCACCTTACGGCAGCCTTGCATGCAGATGAATCGTTTGTAAGGTGTGGGAACGGGGGGACCGGCAGGAGGGAGGAGCTGAAGGAAGAGGGGAGCTGGGGACCGCGTCGTCGCTGCCGTGCGACGACGTCAACCCCCGTCGGAAACTGTGCCCAGCGGAAGCCGGATGGTGAAGGTGCTGCCCTCGCCCTCACGGCTGCGCAGGTGGATCGTGCCGGCATGGGATTCGACGATCCAGCGCACGATCGACAGGCCGAGACCCGTGCCGCTGCGTCCACGTACGTGCTCGCGGTCCACACGATAGAAGCGGTCGAAGACGCGGTCGAGCGCATCGGCAGGAATTCCGATGCCGGTGTCCGAAACCGTGATCACGGCGTCGCCGCCCTCGCAGGCGAGGGCAAGACGCACCTCGCCGTGCTCCCGGTTGTACTTGACGGCGTTGTCGATCAGGTTCAGGAGCATGCGCCGCAGGCGCAGTGCGTCACCGAGCACCTGCGCGTCGACTGCACCGTCGAGCACGAAACGGATGCCCGATTGCGTCGCGACGATCTCGGCTTCGTCGGCGAGTTCCTCAACCAGATTGCGCAGGTCGACGGGATGCGCGTCCACCGTCAGATGGCCCAGCTGCGAGCGGGCCATGATCAGCAGATCATCGACCGTGCGCGACAGGCGGATGATTTCCTCGAGCAGGCTGCCGAGCACGGTGGCGTATTGCTCGGTGGACTTCGAACTCCGCAGTGCGAGCTCCACCTCGCCGCGCATGATGGTCAACGGCGTGCGCAGCTCGTGCGAGGCGTTGACGGAGAAATGCTGGATCTGGTCGTAGGCCTCGCGCATCTTGTCGACCGACAGGCGGATGGCGGCGACCTTCGACTTGAACTCCTCCTCCAGCACGGGTGTCGGCACGGGGGCTTCCTCGGCGGCTGCCGGCGTGATCGTATAGCGTCCAGCATGCAGTTGCTGCGCGATGATCCATCCCACCAGATACGAAAAGAAGGCGCTGACCGGTACGAAGATGAGGCCGATGCCGATGAAGGCGGTGCGGAAGCGCTCCATCACCTCGCGGTTGAGGATGTTGAGCGCGGTGAAGTGGTAGTTGAAGATGGTGATGACCAGCGCGACCACGAAGATGACGACGGCGAAGATCGTCGTGCCGTAAATGAGCGCGAAGCGCTGCTTGAGACCGAGGATCACGCCTCGTCCCTCAGTACGTAGCCCACGCCGCGCACGGTGTGGATGAGCTTGGGCTCGAAGCCGTCGTCGACTTTCTTGCGCAGGCGGGTCATGTACACGTCGAGCACGTTGGTTTCGCTGTCGAAAGTGACTTCCCAGATATGTTCGATGATCGCCGAACGGGTGAGCACGACGTTCTTGCTGCGTAGCAGGTACTCGAGCAGCTTGAACTCCTTTGCGGTCAGGTCGATCACCGTCTCGCCCCGGCGCACGCTGTGCTGCAGCTGATCGAGCACGAGGTCAGCCGCCTGCAGCACGTTCGAGGGCTTTTCCATCGTGGCGCGCCGCACGAGCGACCGCACGCGCGCAATGCACTCGGCCAGTGCGAACGGCTTGGTCAGATAGTCGTCGGCACCGCTGTTGAGTCCCTCGAGCTTGCTCTCGAGCTGTCCCTTCGCGGTGAGGATCAGCACGGGCGTGCTCTTCTCGCGGCGCAGCTCGGCGAGCACCTGCATGCCGCTCTTCTTCGGCAGCATCAGGTCGAGCACGATCGCGTCGTACTCTTCGGTGAGCGCAAGAAAGAGCCCTTGTTCCCCGTCATGGGCCGTGTCGACGGTGCAGAGTTCCTCCTCGAAGCCCTGTTTGAGAAAGGAACAGACTTTGACTTCGTCTTCGATGATCAGCAGTTTCATGGGCGCGTCACGGTCGATGGGGATGGGGGATGGTCATGCGACACCGGTTCAGGCGTCGACGGGATCGAGCTTGATCTCCCGGATGGGTTTGCCGAAGAGAAGCAGCGTGGTCATGATGCCGCGGCAGGTGATCGTGATGCCGCCGGCCGAGACTAGGCGCAGCGTGCAGGCGAGCGTGTCGCCCTGCCCCTCGTGCACGGTCAGCGTGCCGAAATCCGCCAGCGGCACCCCCTCCCAGTGCTCGCTCGCGATGAGCGCGATGAAGGCGGGATTCGCATTGCGGATCACATCGTCTCGCGCGTCGAGATGCAGGACGGGGAAGGGGACGTACTTCATCATGAACCGGTACTGCTTGGCGAGACGTGCGTGCAGCAGCATCGGGGTGTCATCTCCGCCCGCACCACGCGAGGTGGTCGCATCGAACACTTCCTGCGGAACACGGGTGCCGACGAGCACCAGCATGCTGTCGGGATGGATGGGGCTGTCGCCCGCGTCCGCTGCGGGCTTCGCTCCCGCGACGATCCACACCGCGGGGAAGCTGGTCCCGTCGGCCGTGCGGATGCGGAAGCCGATCATGCCGCCGTCGGTGCGCGTGCCGAGCAGCGTGTCGCGCATGGCCACCTGTTCGGCGGGGGGAATGGCGAGATCGGCGAAGTCGCGGCCTGCAGCACGCGCACTGCGCACGCCGAGCAGATGTGCCAGCTCGCCGTTCAGTGCACGCACGCGCAACTTGTGGTCGAGTTCCACGACAAGCGCGCCCCCGAGATGCCGGGCGATGGCTGCTGCTCGTGCCTCCTCGTTCGATGGTGCGCGGCGCACACTGCGCTCGAACGGTGAAGGGATGCCCTCTCGCGCAGCAGACTCGGCATCGCGGCAATACTGCAAGCCCAGGCCGAGCGATCCGCTCAGACCCACAAGCAGCTTGCGGACGCGGGGCACGATGGGGGACGTCTCGACGACCACGACGAGCACCGCTTCGTGCCGGCGGCCGACACGCACCGGCATGGCGATCGAGGTGATCGGCTTCATGTCGACCGAATAGTGGTTGACGACTGCCTGCGGCACCGAGGTGTCGGCGGGACGCGCATCGAACCAGCGGTCCACGGCATCGATCCACGGGGTACTGTCGTCACCCCAGGGCGTCGAGGGCTCGGCTTCGCGCAACGCGATGCGGAACCCGACCACGTCGCGGACGAAGGCGATCAGCTCGTAGGCACCGAGCCGCGAGCAGAGTCCCGACAGCGCATGCGAGAACAGGGCGGGAACAGACGCCCTGTCGTCGAAGAGGATCTCGTTGCAGCGGTTGCGCAGCGTCAGCTCGAGATGCAGCCAGCGCAGGTCCTCGACAATCGCATCGACTTCATGCACCAGCGTGTCGAACGAGAATGCATCCGTGCCGGCACTGATCAGGTGATCGTTATGGGTTGCTTTTTGCACGATAAAAGAGCAGGTTGACCGAAATCGATGCAGTCAGATCGGGCGTCCGATGGCCACACCGTGTGTCATGGACATGCAGAGCAAAGATACCACGCGCGCATTCCCCACGCACACGGCGCAGTACACACACGGTGCGGTGCCCGGCACCCTGTATTCACAAGGAGCGTGTTGTCATGCAGCTGCGATTGAACGCGACGGAACTCTACCGTCTCCCCTGGAACTTTGCCGACAACGCCATCTCGTGGCTCGAACCCACGAGCATGTGCAATCTCGCCTGCGACGGATGCTACCGTGAAAACCACGGTGGGTCGCACAAGGATCTCGAGACAATCGCCCGTGAACTCGACCTGTTCGCGCGCCTGCGGCGCTGCGATGGCGTGTCGATCGCCGGTGGCGAACCACTCACGCATCCACAGATCGCCGACATCGTGCGTATGGTGCGCGCGCGCGGATGGAAGGCCATCATTAACACGAACGGCGCCCTGCTCACACCGGACCTGCTGGCCGGACTCAAACGCGCAGGCGTGAGCGGCTTCACGTTTCATGTGGACAGCGGGCAGAACCGCGCGCACTGGAAGGGGAAGAACGAATGCGAGCTCAATGACCTGCGCCTCTCGCTCGCCACGATGCTCGCCGACGCCGGCGGCATCACCTGCTCGTTCAATGCCACGGTCTACCCCGAGACCCTGCAGTACGTGCCCGATCTCGTCGCATGGGCGCAGCAGCACATCGACATCGTGCACGTCATGGTGTTCATCAACTACCGGATGGCCGTGATCGGCAAGGACTTCGACTACTACGTCGGCGACACGCGCGTGCACTTCGACGACGTCATGTACTCGAAGAACGACGACCAGCGCCGCACCGACATCACCTCACCCGAAGTCGTCGACACCATCCGCACGCGGTATCCGGACTTCATGCCCTGCGCCTTCCTCAACGGCACCGAACGGCCCGACACCTACAAATGGCTGCTGACCGCCCGCATCGGCAATCGGCACGATATCTTCGGATATACCGGTCCGAAATTCATGGAGCTCGTCCAGTCCGGCACGCACCTGTTCACGGGTCGCTACCTCGCCTACACCTCGCCCGCCATGCAGCGTCGCGGACGTCTTTCCTTCCTGCTCGCACCCTTCGATGCAGGCCTGCGACGTGCCGCCGGCTCCTATCTCCGCTCCCTGTTCCGCCGCCCCGCCGCCTTCTTCAGCCGCGTCCACATCCAGTCCATCATGATCATCCAGCCCGCAGACATCCTCGCCGACGGTGCGGTGAACATGTGCGACGGCTGCCCGGACATCACCGTGTGGAACGACCAGCTCGTCTGGAGCTGCAGGATGGAGGAACAGCTGCGTTGGGGTCAGAATGTGCGGATGGTGCCGCACCGGGCACAGGGTCCGTCAGACGATCCCACGCCGCATCCCCCGGGGGAAGTCCCCTACGCCGCGAGCGTCCCGGCAATCAGCATCACAGTGGACGCAGCGCGAACACCGTCCAATCCATGAGCCGCCGCTGATAGCGCAGGTACAGCTCCTGCTCATCGCGGGCGGATTCGAGAAAGTCCGCAGCCTGCGCGTCCGAAGGATGTGCACGCGCGTGATCGCTGACAGCCTTCCATTGCAGTGACATGTAGCGGTCCCATTCATCCGCTGTCGAACGCAGCGCCATCATGACCTCGAGTCCCGCATGATCGAACTGCGCGAGCAGTTCCTGCGACGAGGGCACATGCCAGCCCTGCTCGCGCAGGTGCTGCTCGTAGCGTTTCGGAGGCGTGCCGTCGATGGTGGCTTCCCCGAGAAGGAGGAGGCCGTCGGGGGAGAGGGCGGGAACGAGTGCCGCCAGCGCACGGTCGCATCCCCCATAGATGGCCGCAGTTCCGAGACAGACGATCACGTCGAACACACCGGGGGAAGCCTCGTAGTGCGCGGCATCCATGCAGTGGATCTCGGTGCGGTCGGCGAGCGCCCGCGCAGTGAAGAGCGCCGCTGCCGCCTCGGTCCACTGCGCGGAGATGTCGACCTGCACGGTGTGCATGCCCACCTGTTCGGCGAGAAGGAGGGAGGTGTGACCCTTGCCGCTGCCGATGTCGAGGGCGCGGCGGGCGGGAACCGGTGCACAGGACTGCGCGAGGAAGAGGAAGCGATCCTCCGCGATGGGATTCATGATCGTGTGCGGCGTGTAGGCGATGTGGTAGTACGCCGTGGTGTCGAAATCCTCGTGCATCTCGTGGACGGGGCGGCTGTGGTGATTAGATTTGTCGAATGTACTCAGAGTGCGTGTCATACGGAACGGTCTCATGGTAGCGGTGTCGGATGCAACGGGCGACGTCGCAGGCGACGCTGCAGGCGACGCTGCAGGCGTGCGCGTGGCGGGACTCTCGCGCGGCATGTGGCACATGGTCAACGCGGCGGTGTTCTTCAGTGTGATGGGACTCTGCGTGCGGCTCCTGGCAGGCATGCCGTTCATGCAGGTCGTGGTTGCGCGTTCGGCGATCAGTCTCGTGCTGTCGGCCGTGCTGCTGCTGCGGCGCGGGATCCCCGTATTCGGACCGAACTGGCGGTTGAATCTCGCGCGGGGATTCTTCGGGTTTCTGGGACTCTCCTCGTACTTCTATTCGCTGCAGATGCTTCCGCTCGGAGAGGCGGTGACCGTGCAATACACGAATCCCCTGTTCACAGCCCTCTTCGCTCCGTTCATCCTCAAGGAGCGCGGCACGGGCCGCGAATGGGTGGCGATGGCCGTGGCCTTCGCCGGGGTGCTGCTGATCGCGAATCCCTCCGCACCCGACCGCATCGTGCCGGTGCTGGTGGGACTCTTCGGTGCGATGTGCAGCGGCATCGCCTACAATCTCGTGCGGAAGCTGGGCCGCGCCGGCGAGGATCCCCTCACGATCGTGCTGTACTTTCCGCTGGTCTCTCTGGTATTGGGCACGCCGCTCGCCGCAGCCGATCTGGTGATGCCCGACACGACGGGTCTTCTGCTGCTCGTGTGCGTCGGCGTCACCACGCAGATCGCACAGGTATCGATGACGCGCGGCCTGCGCGCCGAGCGCGCCTCGCGGGCCACGGTGGTGAACTACCTAGTCATCGCGCTGTCGACAGTGTTTTCGTTCGCACTTGGCGAGGAGTTGCGCGTGATGGCGCTGGCGGGCATCGCATGCATCGTGGCGGGCATGATCGTCGTCACGCGCGGTGCGGCATCGGTGAGGACTGCATGAGACCGCGCATGCGCCGGCTGCTCGTCGTGATGTTCTGCCTGTGCGCGGGATCCGGCACTGCGTCGGCGTTTCCCGCGCGGATCGATGCGTGGTCACGTCGCGATTCGACGGTGCTCGGTGTGGAGGCGGGCTTGCCGCTCTTCGGCGGCTCATTTGCGGATCTGCGCGCGTTCTCTCCGGAACAGGTGCTGGCCGCCACCTACACACTCGGTCGCGAGGAGATACGTGTCGTGATCGCGCGCTGCGCCACATCCGCCGACGCGTTCGGCATGCTCGGCGTGCGGTCGGGCGTACAGCTGGTCGAGGGATTGCCGGGTGAGGCCTTCCGCGTCGACCGTGATGTACGGGCCGTCGTGTACGGACCTTTTTACATGGAACTCACACGCAGGGGCGCTCGCAGACCAGCGCCTCCCGACGAAGCGTTTGCCGACGCAATCCAGCGCTGGTTGTACCTGCTTGCCGACTGTCACCCCACGCCGATTCCCCTGCCCGACGACGAACGCGTGTACGGATCCGAGCGCCTGCTCGCGGGCGAGGCGTCGTGGCGCGGCGAGCGCAGGCGGCTCGGGGAGTCCCTCGTGCGCGTTCTCGCAGAGCGACGTGCATGGATGGGGGTGTATCGCAAGCGCATCCTTCCGATCGAGCGTGTCCTCTACGTCTTCTCGGGAGACTCGGCGTCGGTGTCTGCGCTGCATGTGGCGCTCGGTGCGGAACTCCGCCGCAGCATGCGGATGTCGGTGAACTCCTGCGGTGTGCTCTCGGCAATGAGTGCGAGTGCGCAGTACATCGTGCTGCGTCACGGTGGCACGCTCTGGTTCATCCGCACCGATCGCAGCGACGACGGCGCCTGCTGGTGGATCCGGGATCTGCACCCCGCGGCCCGCTGACGGGTGCCGGTGCGCTGCAACGACGCGGTGTGCGTGGCTTCCCCCGGGCGTTCACGCGGGGCACGTGGAGGTGGTTGGATTTCGCACGGTGATTTCCCAGTTTACGTGGCTTGACGCGAAATCATCCTACACTTTTCCCATACGAGGACATCATGGAACGTACCCTTGCCATTCTCAAGCCCGACTGTGTTCGCAAGAATCTGATCGGCGAGGTCATCGCGCACATCACGAAGGCGGGCTTCCGCGTCGTGGGTCTGCGCCAGCTCTGGCTCACCCCGGAAACTGCGGGCGGCTTCTACGAAGTGCACCGCGAGCGCCCCTTCTTCAACGATCTGGTCATGTTCATGTCGTCGGGCGCCTGTGTGCCGATCGTGCTCGAGAAGGAGAACGCGGTTGCGGATTTCCGCACGCTCATCGGTGCGACGGATCCCCGCGAGGCGGCCGAGGGCACGGTGCGCAAGCTCTACGCCGACAGCAAGGGCGAGAATATCGTGCACGGCTCCGATAGCGTCGAGAACGCGCAGATCGAGATCGGGTACTTCTTCCGCGGCATCGATCTGATCGACCTCGGCTGATTGCAGCCATGCTGAAGCGCTGGCGCCGGCTCGGCTCGTCGATCGCGCACCGGAATCCCTGGTGGACGGTGCGTCGCGACACGGCACTGCTGCCGTCCGGTGCGGAAGCCGAATACTACTCCGTCGAGACACCCGGCTCCGTCATGATCATTCCGATCGACGCGGCCGGGTGCTTCGTCTGTGTGCGGCAGTACCGGTTTCTCAACGAACGCGAGAGTCTGGAATTTCCGGGGGGCGGCATGCGCGACGGGCAGGATGCGCATGCAGCGGCGGCCGCCGAACTCGCCGAAGAGGCGGGACTTGCCGGCGAGCTGCGTGCCATCGGCAGCTTCAATCCCTTCAACGGCGTGACTTCTGAACTCTGTCATGTGTTCGTCGCCCGTGCGCTCGTGCCGGCATCGGCCGAGCCCGACGCAACCGAGGAATTCCTCTGCGAGCATCTGACTGCGGACGCCTTCGACGCGGCGGTCGCCGACGGCACGCTGTGGGATGGCATGACGCTCGCTGCTCACAGACTGTATCTGGCATGGCGCGCACGCACCGCGCTCTGATCCGCTCGACCTCCTGACACCATGCCCCGCATGATCCCCCTGCATTCCCTTCGCACAGCGCTCATCGCGCTTGTCGCGTTCACGTCGGTGCCTGCAGTGCCGGCAGCCGCGCAGGTGCCTGCCGCCTCGCAGGTCCTGCCCGGCGCCGATCTGCTGCTCGGCGACTCTCTCGGTCTCGTGCGCGGCCGCCGCGTCGGCGTGCTCTGCCATCGCGCCTCGGTGCTCGCCGGCGGCACACACCTGCTCGACACCCTCGACGCGGCCGGCATCGACGTGCGCGCCATCTTCACCCCCGAGCACGGGTTCGACGCCACCGCTCCCGCTGGAGTGCACGTCGCCTCGGGCACGCGCGCGGGGATCCCGCTGCACTCCCTCTACGGCCGTCACCGCGCGCCCACAGCCGAACAGCTCGCCGCCATCGACGTGCTCGTCTGCGACATGCAGGACGTCGGAGTCCGATATTACACCTACGTCTCCACCCTCGCCCACACGATGCGCGCCGCCGCTGCCGCCCGCGTGCCCGTCGTGGTGCTCGACAGGCCCAACCCCATCAACGGCGTCGAGATCGAGGGTCCCCTGCTCGACACCAGCCTTGCCAGTTTTGTGGGGATGTTCCCCATCCCGATCCGTCACGGCATGACCATCGGCGAGCTCGCCCGCATGATCGCGGGGGAAGCCTGGCTCGGCGCAGGCACGCAGGTGGACCTCCGGGTGCTTCCCCTGCGCGGCTGGCGGCGTGCCATGTACCACGACGAAACCGGACTCGACTGGATCCCCCCATCCCCCAACATCCCCACACTCGAAACCGCGCTCGTCTACGCGGGCACCTGCCTGTTCGAGGGCACGAATCTGTCGGAGGGACGCGGCACCGACGCGCCCTTCCTGCGGATCGGGGCGCCGTTCGTCGACAGCGCGCGCTGTGCCGGACGGGCTGCCGCGATTGATGCACCGGGTGTGCTGATGGAATCGATGCGCTTCACGCCGCGTGCACTGCCGGCGGCGCCCGCGCCGAAGCTCGTCAACCAGGTGTGCAATGGTGTGGGGATTGCGCTGACCGATCGACTGCGTGCGCGCCCCGTGCGCGCGGCGTGGCGGCTGCTCTCGGCGATGCTCGCCTGTGCCTCCGAGGGGAAGCTCCTGCCCATGTTCGACCGGCTGTCGGGCATGCGTGAGGGACGCACGCGGCTGGAACCCGGACAGATCGAGGCGGAGTTCGCGCGCTGGTCACGCGACGAGGCGTTGTTTGCGCGCGCGCGAATGCCGTATTTGCTGTATTGAAAGTTTCGCAGCAGTTCGCGTCCGCTGCCTCGGACGCAATGTCATCCTGGAGGAATCGATGAAGTGCAGGTTCAATTGCGATCGGCGTGTGGCCATCTGGTTGCCGGTCGTGTTCATGTCGCTGTCGCTCGTGCTGGCTGCCTGTACGAAGGCGCAGACGTCCGCAGAGAAGTCCGACAGCGTCGCGGTGGCTTCCGCAGCGGACGGTGCGGCCGGCGAACAGCTTCCGACGGATATTGACCGCGCACCCCGCTCGGCCGAATTCCGCATGCGTTTCACACAGGGCGCTTCCTTCGGCTATGCAATCTCGGTGGTGCAGCGTGTCACGCTCACACGCGATACGATCGTGGAGAAGAATCTGCAGGAAATCCGCTACCGGTACCGCTTCCGCGTCCTCGAGGCGCTGGCCGACGGTTCGGGGCGTCTGGAGGCGACTTGTGTCGGTGTGTCCTTCCACGGCGAGTACGGGGGCATGGGGCAGGCGCGTACACTCAGGTATGACTCCGACGAGAAGAACGATGCGGCAAAGGACAAGCTCTTCGCCGAATACAATGCACCGCTGAACACGCCCTTCGTCATGACAGTGTCGCCGCTCGGTACGATCACGAAGGTGGAGAGTGTGGATGCGATTCTGCGCCGCCTGATGGGCAACGACTACAACACGACGAAGATGGATGCGAAGCAGCGCATCGAACGCCAGCTGGCCGACCAGACGCTCAAGGGCATCGTGCAAATGGCCTTCCAGAAGTTCGAGCAGCGCCCGATCACGCTCGACTCCGCATGGACGATCACGCAGGACGAGAAGCTCGGCTACCTGTCGATCCGCAATCACGCCGCATACACACTGCGGGGATTCACGCGCGCCGAGGGTGGGGAACAGGCGCACATCGACATTCTCATCACCTCGAACTACACGGGAAACAAGAAGGTCGATACGGGGCAGGGAATAGCCACGCTCGGAGAGTTCAAGGTCAACGGCAAGGGACGGACGGTCTTCGACATGACGGCGGGGAATCCCCTGAAACGTTCGTTCACCCAGCGCATGTTCGTCAAGTTCTTTGTCGAGCCACCCGAAGAGCTCAAGAAGATGGCGCCCGACCAGGCGAAGGACTTCTGGATGACGCAGGACGCGACCGTCGAGAATACGATCGAGCGCTTCTGACATGCTGATAATTCCGACAATCCGTCTTCACGACCGCATCTGCAGGGACGTCCCGCAGGGTGCGGAGGGAACCGATGGATTGTACCCGACGCATCCCGAGCACATCGTACGGATGTGGCGTGGGGAGAACGCAAAGGCACTCGCCATTGTCGATGAGGATGGCCTCGACACTGGGGTCATCGGCTGTGCTGATCTCATCGCAGCCATGGCGGACGCCACCGACATTCCCATCATTCTGCTTTCGGGATTCGTACGCGACGACGATGTCAGACATGCGTTCGAGCGTCTTGGCTGTTACCGGGTCGTGCTTCCGGAAGCCGTCTGTACCTACGAACGGCTGGCGCTCCTGCTGCACTCCTACAGTCCGCGACGGATCGCGGTGGGTGTTCACGTCGACACCCTCGAAGAGGATGCTGCGCATGCAGGGGAATTGGAACGGCTGCTGGAACGTCTGCGCGCGCTCGAGCAATGCGGAGTCGAACGCGTGGTCATTTCCGTGCGCGATGGGAAGGGCCCGCCTCCACTGGCGCTGCTCTTGCGCGTGGTGCAGCACACGCGTCTGTCGTGTACGGTGCGCGAATGTGTGCATGGATACGAAGATCTGAATCTCCTGCAGCGGCTGAGTCCCCGCCGCGTCGATTCACTCATGCTCGACGATGCATTGTACGCGAATGCGTTCCCCTGTCAGCGGATCTGGCGTCTGGCGGAAAAGCAGCTGATCGAGGAGGGACGGCTGACCTGATCGTCGTGGAAAACGGCTGAAACACGTCCGAAATCAGTGTTTTTTGGATGTTCATCCAATTTCCCGTCCTTGCTGTTTCCCGACATTGTTTTTTCAACGAAAAGTAGTATATTCAAACCTGTGAAAAAAATTCACAATCCGAGCAGCTTTTTGTGCTGATGGACTCGTTGCACGACGACCGCACGATCTCATGACAAATGCTCGACAAGAGGTGCTTCCGTGCTGCAGGTTCCGATGACAAGGGCCTCGTGTGGTTTTTTTCGCGTTTCTCCACTAACCGAATCTTCCTTCCGGTCATTGACAGCAGGTGAATTTATGAGAGTTGTTCCTTCGCGGCTGGGTTTCATGATCGCCATCCTTCTTCTCTCCTCAACCGGAGCGGTTGCGCAGTGGCGGTCGAACAGTTTCGCACTCAGTGCCCCATCCCGTGAATACGCGCGTTCCGCGCCTGTTCTTCCCGGAGGTGAAAACGTGTTCAGCCCGGATCAGGCATCGGTCTTTGTGAGCGCTTTTCTGGGTCTGAACCACAACACCAACATGGGCAACTTCCGGACGGACTGTGACTGCAGTTTCGACGGATCGTTCGGTCTTGGCAACATCGGTGCCTTGCTCGGTGTGGATGTGACCTACCAGTTTCACCCCAGTTGGGCGGTGATGTTGAAGGTGTTCTACGACAACAAGCACACCAAGGAAGCGTACGAGCGTGCCCTTGAAACGCCGATCAGCGCAAATCAGCAGGTCATCGTCAAGGAAGTTCTGTTCGAAGAGGAAGGGACGGTTAGCCTCGCGTACACCACGATCGGTCTGTATGCCCGCTGGCAGCCCCGGCTGGCCCGCTGGTACGTGTTTGCAGGTCCCGCAATTGGCGTCCCCATTTCGACGAGCCTCGATCACAATCAGTCGATCGTCACGCCGGAGCTGACGTATAACGATGTCAGTCTCTCGAATCGCGATTACGCCGTGTCGACCGCCGACTTTGACGGCCTGCTCCGCCTCGAAGGCATGGTCGGATTCGGCTATGACTACATCATCGCCCCGCGCTGGTTCATCAATCCTGAAATCCGGGTCGGCTACCCGCTCAACAACGTCACGGATACCGTCAACGATCGCGGCAAGGTGATCGATATTCCTGATTGGAAAGTGATGTCGGTCCAGCTTTCCATCGGTCTCAAGTACGAGGCGTTTTAACAGATGCACCAATCCGACAGACTTTCCTCAGCAATTGTGCAGAAGCCAGATACCATGCGGATGAGAACCCTTACTGCTTTCGCCCTGCTTATCGTCGCCCTCGTCGGGGCGGGTTGTTCTTCCACCGGACCTGCCGACATCGCCAAAGTGACCGGAGGTGTGGTCGAAAATATCGGAACCGGTGCAACGAAAGAGGATCAGTCCCCGGTCAATTCTCCGTGGGACGATTACGCTCCGGCAGTCACCGCCGACGGAACCCTGTTTTTCACGTCCCGCCGCCCGAGCCCGAAGGGCCTCGACTACGGCGATGATGTCTATCGTGTCAATCACACCGGTCGCAACTGGGAGAAGCCGGTCTACCTCTCTGAAACAATCAACACACCTGAATCCCAGGGTGCCATCTCCATCTCCGCCGACGGCCGCACGCTGTTCCTGGCGCTTTGTTCGGAGCCCGATGGCTTCGGCAAGTGCGACATTTACGTTGCCGAATGGAATGAGAAGGGTACCGAGTGGTCGAAGGTTCGCAACCTGAACAATCCCGAGGGCAAGGATCTGCGCATGGAAGTCCGCAAGGACGATTTTTCGCAGATCAACACGACCTACTGGGAGTCCCAGCCGGCCATTTCGCCCGACGGCAAGACCCTCTATTTCGCCTCGGATCGTCCGGGCGGCATGGGCGGGACGGATATCTGGATGACCCGCCGTTCCGACGATGGAACGTGGGGGGCGCCCATCAATCTCGGACCCGATGTCAACACCAAGGGCGAGGAGCGCACGCCGTCGATTGCCTTCGACAACCGCACGCTCTACTATACGAGCGACGGCTTCCCCGACGGGAAGCGTGAGAAGGCTGCAGGCGGGTTCGATATCTACGTGACCCGTGCCATGGGTGGCGGTCGCTGGCGTGAGCCGATCAACCTCGGCTATCCCATCAACTCCGACAAGGATGATGCGTTCATCTCGTCGACCCTGTCGGGTGATACCCTGTATTTTGCCTCCAACCGCAACGGCGGGTATGGCGGCTTCGATCTGTACATGATGCTCGAACCACCGTTTCCGCCCGATGCCGTCGTGCAGATCAACGGTGTCGTGACCGACATCGAAACCGGTCAACCGCTCGCATCCACCCCGATCACGATCGAGGATTATGGGACGGGCGAAACGATCATCCGCTATCAGAGTCTGGAGAGCGGCCAGTATACCTTCGTGATTCCCGCCGGAAAGCAGTATCGCATCAGCGCGGAACAGAAGGGGTACATTTTCGAATCGGAAGTCTTCAGTGTTCCCGAATTGACGACCTACCGCCGGCTGACCAAGAACATCGCGCTCAAGCCGATTCCCCCCGTCATCACGGTACCCCCGAAAACCAACCTGACCGTGCTCTTCGATTTTGATCAGGCGGATCTTCGCCCTGAATCGCGTCCGGAACTCGATCGTGCCATGCGCTTCATTTTGCAGAATCCCGGCCGCAAGTTCGAGATCAGCGCACACACCGACGCACTCGGGACGGAGGAGTACAACCTCGATCTTTCGGAACGCCGCGCATCGGCGGTCCGTCGCTACCTGGTTGACCATGGCGTTCCCGCAGACATCATCATCGCAAAAGGTTATGGCGAACGCCAGCCCATCGACGATAATCAGACCCCGCAGGGGCGTCAGAGGAATCGTCGCGTGGAACTGACGGTCATCGAATAATAATCGAAGCACTTCGAGTACAACCTGACACGGATTTTTTAGTCCGTGTCAGGTTTGTCTCACCCTGATTGTCTCCAAACGATTATTATCCTGTTTACGTCCAGTCATCTTCCGTCGGAGGTTCCATTGAACTCGACTTCTACGATTTCCCGTTCGCTTCGCCGCGCCGGGCTAACGATAGCACTCTTGCTGGTATTGGGTGGCATGACGCGCATGGAGGCGCAGCCGAACCTGAACTTCAAGCGTGTGATCAACAACTGGCCCACGATCGAGTTGTACTTCTCGGTCGCGTGCAATGGCAAGCCGGCCTATTTCACCGATCCGACCTTTTTCAAGGTATTCGAGAACGGTCTGGAGATCGGCGACTTCACGTTGTGGTGTCCCGATCCCCAGGGTCGCTGCGCCATTTCGGTCGCACTCGTGTTCGATAACAGCGGCTCGATGTCGGGTCC
>JAEYUG010000129.1 GCA_023432805.1 Bacteroidota bacterium
GAATCTTGCGTCGTGCTGGACGGACGAGGGCGTCCGTCCTCCCGCTACTTCCTTTTCTTCTCCCGTAAATCCGCAACCTTCAACTTCATCAACGCCAGCACCGCCTCGACGTCATCCCGCTTCCACAGCCTGACCGAAATCCACTTCGCCGCAGGCGACAGCGTGACATCGTTGTCGAAACGCGTGCGCACTCCGACCGTCAGCTCCCGCACCGCTCGGAACTCCTCCTCCCTTGCGAGCGGCACCGAGAACAGCACCGTGAAATAGCCCTTGTAGAAGTGCACGATGCACACGACCCGCGAGAGATACGAGGCCCGGTAGCCCCATCCCCCCGCGTTCTCATACCACTCGAAACTCCAGTTGAGACGCGACTCGATGCGCGCGAGTCCCTCTTCGAACCGCTTGAGTTCGATCGCCGGAAGCACCCCGAGCATCGTGTCGATCTCGGGGCGTGTCGGGATGTACTTCGCGTCGTTGAACGCGAGTTTCTGCGCTTCGTCGATCATCCTCGCACCGCGAGATCCTCGCCCGTGATCAGCCGGAACGCCTCGAGATACTTCTCCGTCGTGCGTGCGATCACCTCCGCCGGAAGCTCCGGTGCGGGAGGCTGCTTGTTCCATGCGACGGCTTCCAGATGATCGCGCACGTACTGCTTGTCAAACGACGGCTGCGCGCGGCCCGGCTCCCATCCCGCCGCAGGCCAGAAGCGCGACGAATCCGGTGTGAGCGCCTCGTCGATCAGGATCAGCTCGTCGCCGTCCCATCCGAACTCGAACTTCGTGTCGGCGATGATGATGCCCTTTGCGCGGGCCTCGTCGCGTGCGAACGTGTATAGCGCGATCGACAAGTCGCGCGCGCGCTCGGCGGCCTCGCGTCCCACGATCGCCACCGCCTCGTCGAACGAGATGTTCTCGTCGTGGCCTTCCTCGGCCTTGGTCGAGGGAGTGAAGATCGGTTCGGGAAGCATCGATCCGTCGGAGAGTCCTTCAGGCAGGGGGATACCGCAGACCGACCGCGACTTGTTGTATTCTTTCAGCCCCGACCCCGTGAGGAAGCCACGCACGACGCACTCGATGGCGAGGGGCTTCGTTTGCCGCACGAGCATGGCCCGGCCGCGGAGCGCATCCGCGTGGGGAGCGCAGGCGGCGGGGAACTCCGCCACATCGGTGGCGATGCAGTGATTGCGCGTGATGTGGCCCGTGCGGTCGAACCAGTAGCGCGACATGCCCGTGAGCACCGCGCCCTTCATGGGGATCGGATCGGGAAGCACCACATCGAAGGCCGAGAGCCTGTCGGTGGCCACGATCAGGAGGTTGTCGTCGATCTGGTAGACGTCACGGACCTTGCCGCGCTTGAAGAGCGAAAGGCCGTCGAAAGTGGTTGTTGAGATGGCGTCCATGCGATACCTGCCTGCGAGTGAATTTCGAGAGAAACCCGAAATATACGCAAAGCTCCCCGTCCGCAACAGGAGGACGGACGCCCTCGCTGGGAGGACGGACGCCCTCGTCCGTCATTTGATTCCCAACTCCAACACCATAGTTTGCACCCGGAGGTTCCCCATGTCCCGACATCCCCGCACCCGCTCGCGCAAGACCGGCCTTCCCCCCGGCTCACCCGTGCACACCGGCACACGCCTGCGCGAACAGACCGCAGTGACCATGCTGCAGTACGGCGCAGACAGCTTCACCGAGCGCGCCCTCCCGCCGGAGGATTGCGCGGCGGAGGCTTCCCGACACACGGGCGTCACGTGGATCGACGTCGACTCCGTGCACGACATCCCCACACTGGAAACCCTCGGTCGCGCCTTCGCACTGCATCCCCTCACCATCGAAGACATCGCGAGCACCGAGCAGCGGCCCAAGGTCGAAGACTACGGCCACTACATCTACATCGTCGTGCGCATGATGCACGGCAGCGCCGCCGAGGGACTGGTCACCGAACAGGTCAGCCTCATACTCGGCGACCACTTCGTGCTGTCATTTCAGGAGGGGATCCGCGGCGACGTCTTCGACCCCGTGCGCACGCGGCTACGCACGTCGAAGGGACGCATCCGCGCGCTCGGGTCCGACTACCTCTGCTACGCGCTGCTCGACGCGGTGATCGACAACTACTTCAATGTGTTGGAGGATGTCGGTGACCGCATCGAGGCGGTGGAGGACGAGCTTGTCCGCACGACCTCTGCGGAAACCCTGCATGCGCTGCACGGACTCAAGCGCGAGCTGATCCACATGCGGAAGTCCGTCTGGCCCCTGCGCGAGGTGATCGCGTGGATGCAGCGCGACGACACACTGCTGATCACATCCGGCACGCAGGTATTTCTTCGGGACATCTACGATCACACGATCCAGGTGATCGACACGATCGAGACCTCGCGCGACATGCTGGCGGGCATGCTCGACGTCTACATGAGCAGCGTCAGCAACCGGATGAACGAGATCATGAAAGTGTTGACCATCATGTCGACGATCTTCATTCCCCTCACCTTCATTGCGGGTGTATACGGCATGAACTTCGCGCACATGCCCGAACTCGCCTGGCCGTGGGGATACCCGGCCGTGCTCGCCTTCATGGCCCTGCTCGTCGCCGGCATGCTTCGCTACTTCCGCTCCCGCCGCTGGCTCTGAAAGGTCGGTGGCACCAGAAAGGTCGGTGGCACCAGAAAGGTCGGTGGCACCAGAAAGGTCGGTGGACGTCCTCGTCCACCAGAAAGGTCGGTGGACGTCCTCGTCCACCCGAAAGGTCGGTGGACGTCCTCGTCCACCAGAAAGGTCGGTGGACGTCCTCGTCCACCAGTGACGGATGTACAGTAGACGCTGGACGGACGAGGGCGTCCGTCCTCCCACCAGTGGCGTCCGTCCTCCCGTATTTTTCGTACATTTAAAGATGCACTCTCCTACCTACCTCTCCGAATTCCGCTTCTCGGAAAACTTTCGCTTCACGCTCACACACATCAAGGGCGATCTCATCGGGGGACTCACCGCCGCCGTCGTCGCACTTCCCCTCGCACTCGGCTTCGGCATCCTCGCCTACAACGGCGCCCCCGAAGGTGCGGTCGCGGGACTCTACGGCGCCGTCTTCACCGGACTCCTCGCCTCCTTCTTCGGAGGCACCCCACAGCAGATCACCGGTCCCACCGGCGGCATGACCGTCATCCTCACCACCGTCTACATCCAGCACGGCGGTGCCGAGGCCCTGCTTGCGGCCTGCCTGCTGGCGGGACTCTTCCAGATCGGCTTCGGCCTCCTCAAGCTCGGCCGCTACGTCCACCTCGTGCCCTACCCCGTCACGGTGGGATTCACCAACGGCATCGCGGCCCTCATCTTCATCCAGCAGATCGGCACCTTCACCACTGCGCCCGTCATCGCGCTCATCACCATCGCGGTCATCCTCATCGCCCCGCGCATCAACAAGAACCTGCCGCGCTCGCTGATGGGACTCGTGGTCGGCACCCTCGTCGCCGTTCTCTTCGGCGAGACCGAGATCATGCGCATGGCCTTCGATCCCGCCGCATTGCAGTTCCAGGTGGCTTCCGCTGTGAAGACGATAGGAGAGATTCCTGCCGGCTTCCAGCTGCCCGCGTTTCCCGCCATCCCCATCCACACCTGGCAGGCCGTCGTTCCCGCCGCCTTCACCATCGCGCTGCTCGGCACCATCGAGACTCTGCTCGCCTCGGTCGTGGCCGACAACGCCACCGACACGCGCCACAACAGCAACAAGGAGCTCGTCGGCCAGGGCATCGGAAACTTCGTCGCCCCGTTCTTCGGCGGCGTGGCCGGCACCGGCGCGATCGTGCGCACCATGGTCAACGTGCGCGCGGGCGCGAAGACCCGCCTGTCGGGCATCATCCACGCCCTCGTGCTGGCGCTGGTGATTGTCGCACTGGGACCCCTTGCTGGCGCGATACCCCTCGCCGCCCTTGCGGGCGTGCTGATGATGACCGCCGTGTCGATGGTCGAGGCCGAGCCCCTGCGCCTGTTGCCACGCACCCCGCGCGCGGACGCAGCCGTCATGATCGCCACCACCCTCATCACCGTCTTCACCGACCTGATCACCGCCGTGGAAGTCGGCATGGTCATGGCGGCCTTCCTCTTCGTGCACCGCATGAGCGAGCTCGGCGCCAACCTGCACGTGCTCGACGAGATCAAGGGCGCCGCGCTCGACGATCGCACCCGTGCCCTGCTGCGCGAGAAGCGCATTGCGGTCTTCGACGTCGAGGGACCCCTCTTCTTCGGCGCCGCCAAGAGTTTCGTGACCAACCTCGAGAAGAACTTCGACATCGACACCGTCATCCTCGACATGGAGAGCGTACCCGTTGTCGACACCACCGGCGCCGTCGCGCTCGAGCAGATCGTCTCGCGGCTGCATCGCGACGGTCGTCGACTGCTCGTGGTGGGGATGCGGGAAAACGTCCGCCGCATCCTTTACAATCTCGGGGTCACCCAGAAAATCGGCATCGGAAGCTTCCTCCCCTCGATGGATGATGCGATCGCCTACGCCGTCGCGCTCGCCACCGACGAGCGCACCCCGCGCGCCCTCGGGGAATACCTGCACGACGCATGCATCCTGCTCGACGTCCATGCCTCGACCCGCGACGAACTCTTCGACACCTGTGCCCGCGCGGCCGAGAAGGCCGGCGCCGTGCACGATCGCGCCGCCTTCGTACAGAGCCTGCACGACCGCGAGGCCCAGACCCCGACCGTGATCGGCCACGGCGTGGCCGTGCCCCACGCCCGCACCGGAGGCGTCGATGGCGAGGTCGTGCTGCTCTTCGCGCGGCTCGCCACCCCCCTGCGCTACACCGACGACCCTGCCACCGACGTCGACTTCGTCTTCATGGTTTCGGCCGCCGGCGTTGAGAAGGATTACCTGACCGTACTGCGTCTCATCGCCCTCAACATGCGCGACGACGCCATCGCCGCGCGCCTGCGCGCCGCCACCAGCGCCGCGGAAATCCACTACACCCTCTCGGAACTCCGGGTATAGCAAACGGCGCGCCCCCGTCGGGACGCGCCGTGCATTGACTGTCGATCATGCGAACCAGGCCGGATGCCCTCACGACAGTACAAGATGCTGTTGGAGGAATGCTCCGCTGCTACTTAGCGACCACCATCGTGCGCGCCACCGAGCCCGCACCCGTCTGCAGTCTGTACGCGTACAGTCCACTCGGAAGCGACCCCGCCCGGAACGACGTCGTATGCCATCCCGATTCGAGTGCCGCATTGTCATGCACCCGTGCGACCTCGACACCGAGCTCGTTATAGACGACGAGCGTCACCACATCACTCGCGGGAAGATAGAACGAGATATTCGTGGTGGGATTGAAGGGATTCGGATAATTCTGCAGCATCGTCACCTTCTCCGCCGTCGGAGCCACTGACAGCGTCACCACCTGCGAATACTCCGTCGTGCCATCGCGGTCGATCTGGCGCAGCCGATACGAGATCGCCGCATTCTGCAGATCGGATGCCGGGAGCCTGTCTTCGAACCGATAGTCATGCTGCGAGCTCGTCGTACCATTGCCCTGCACGAAACCCACCTTCGACCACGTTGCGCGATCAAACGACCGCTCGACATCGAACCCATAATTGTTCGACTCCGTCGCCGTCGTCCACTTGAGCGTCACCACCTCATTCCGCATCTGCCCCCCAAACGCCACCAGCTCCACGGGCAATCCATTGTTCTCGATTTGGCTCCGAATAGTGATGTAACGAGGATCCTGATATATGAACGAGGTGACATTGGGTGCAGGAGGATTCGCTATGAGGTCCCAGCCGAAATAATAGGTCTTGACATACCCAAGCGCGTCGTACTCCGGCTTCGACGTCAATTGACTGCCATCCAACGTGAATGCGGGATTCAGATTGGCGAAGGATACCGGAGTAGTACTTGATGGTATAAATTCACTATAGACCTGCCCGGTAATCTTATCGTCGAACCCTATGGAAGGGAGTTCGATAGGCAGAACACTCAATGAAACTGGAACGAAGGGTTGCTGGAAATAGTCGACCGGATTTGTCAAAGTGACAGTGGGATTCGTATCAATTCCAGGAGCAGCAGCATACAATGGAACACCCCATTTATCATCCAGAGGTATGTACTCTGGTGTACCGAGAGCCGGAAGCGTTTGCCAGTTGATCAGCCGCCGTGCAACACGAAAGACACTGCTGGTTGCAACATTTGAAACTGCTGGCACTGCATTCCAACTCTTGCCAAGCGTGGCTGTTGCCACAATCTGAAACGCCTCCGGGGCAGCAGTGACAGAGGTCATGTCAATGGACGCTGTAAGTGGCATAAAAGGTGCACTCGGCCATGTGGTATATGTAGACACGGTGGGCACTGCGCCGCTGTATGTCGGGCCCGATCCATCCCAGAGTACAGACGTTGTGCTTGGTGATGGAACAAGAGTGAGCGTAACGGTCGGGCTGGTCGGGTTCGTCGAGGTCGTTGGGGGGGTCGTATTCGGGTTCGTGATATAGGAACCCGGAGGGATTGAGGTGAACTTGTTCCCGCAATCCACCCAGCGAATGGTGGGGACAACGGTCCCAACGCCCTTCAATTGCTGCTGCACATCATGAATCTTTTCGTTTGATGGATTTCCATTGAACTGAAGATTACCATTGAATGCAGCTCCTTCGAAGACGATGCCCTCAGCCCTGCCAGGTACATACTGAAAATCATCCGCGCTGAAATTGGTGGGGAGTGCAGTAAATATATCGTCCCGCAATCCATACACCATCGGACGCTGGTTCCCGGTGTACCCACCATCTGGCGGATGCCCCAGAACATATAATGGGAGCGTGCCGGTAACATACTCGATCTTGCCTCGAAGCTCACCAGTGGGAATCGGACCCGGAACACTTGCGGCGCCGATCAGAAGATTGCCAAATGTCAACCTATCCAGCTGACCGTTCATATTCTTGACTTCTAAGCCCCGCAGTGAGATCTCGTTCTGCACGTAGTATACGATACCTTGCACTGTCACAGGGTTGGTAATGATTTGCACAGTGGTTGGAAATAGTGGATCGTTCGTCTTCACGAGGTTGTTGCTGGTTGCTGCATCCCAAGTTGGTGGATTCGTGGGACCGTTCTTGAATTCGAAACCATCAGGCAGCAGAAAGTGCAAATTGTAAATGATGCGAGTCTGATCTCCATAAAAGTCCTCGACATTCGTTTCGCGTACTTCGATCTTTCCCGCCGCAATACCGCTGATCTCGCACGACTGTACGATGAGTGGCGTCGCGAGGTCGAAATTGACGAAGATGCCGCGAGGCTGTCCCTGTGCAACTGAACTGAGGAACGCACTTAGGAGAAGCGCGAAAACTGAAATACTGTGAAGTTTTTTCATGACACACCTCTGTCTATCGGAATCACGATGGATTGCCTTCGACCAGCGCATGGAGTCTCCCCCTCTGCTCGCTGAGCATCATCTGATGTTCGCTGTGCCCGGAGGCACGCTGATCATATGTGTTGCTACAGCAATCATGGTTCAACACACATGCCAAGTCAAAATCAGAGCGTATTGTCCGTTTTTGCTCCCAACAGCATTCTCCCGATGTTTCAGATCTGCACAAATCCCCTTTTCATGTCTGATCTCGCATCATGGGTGGCACCACCCATGTGAAAAAACGGCACCCCCCCGTCGGGAGGTGCCGCAGAAGCTGTCGATCAATCGAACCAGGCCGTTCTTAATCTCGACAGTACTACATGGTGCAAATCCTGCAGAATTACTTCGACACGATCATCGTCTTCGTTGTCGTCCCGGCTGCGGTCTGCAGCGAGTACATGTACACGCCGCTCGGAAGTTCGCTGGCATTGAATGACGCGGTGTGCCAGCCGGACTCGAAGGAGGCATTGTCGAGCAGTCGCACAACTTCAAGTCCGAGCTCGTTGTACACTGTCATCGTGACTGATCCTGCTTCCGGCAGATTGAAGGCAATGTTTGTCGAGGGATTGAAAGGATTCGGGAAGTTCTGCATGAGCTTCACTGAGCTGGCCGCGGGAGCGAGCGCAACGGTCACAACCGGAGAGTACTCGAATGTTCCGTCGCGGTCGATCTGGCGCAGACGGTACGACAGCGTCGGACGCATCATGTCGGTCTCGGTGAGACGGTTCGTGAATCCGTAGTCGCGCTGCGAACTCGTGGTGCCATTGCCAGCCACGAAACCGATCTTCGTCCATGTCGCACCATCATCCGAACGCTCGACATCGAAACCGTAATTGTTCGTCTCCGTCGCAGTCGACCACTTCAGCGACACCGTCTGGTTCCGCAGCGACGCTGTGAACGTCGTCAACTCGACGGGGAGGCCGTTGTTCGCAATCAACTCGTTCGCGATCACATAGCGGGGATCGAGGTAGATGCCTGTGTTCGCAAGCGGTGCAAACCCGGGAGCCACCCCCTGATACTGTGTTGTCGTCACGAAGGCCACAGCACTATAGTCAGGCTTGGGATTCAACTGAGCGGGAGTGAGAGAGAACACATATGCATTGTTCGTGAAGATGGCCGATCCTGCGAGTGAGCCTACCTGCTCGCTGTACGGCGCGGGCTGCACGGAGAACAGTCTGTTATAGCTCGGCACTGCGTTTGCATTGTGAAGTTCCATACGGGTCGGCGCACTTGTCACACCCTGGGCATAATGATTCAGAACGCTCGCCTGGGGACCACCGCTCATGTAGATGTCGAACACACTGCCATTCGAGACAGGGGTATCCAGATCCGGCTGCGACACCCAGCTGACGAGGCCCTGGCTGACCGTGAATGCATTTGTGGACACGACAGTACCGAGAGCAACACTCGTTGCACGAATCTTGAACTGCTCCGAAATGCTTACGGCATCGACGGAGAAGGTGAGCGCCATCGTTCCGGCAGGCGTCTGCCATCCTGTGCTCACGTGCGGGGTGGGAGTGATCACTGCGCCGGCATACGTGGGACCTGTGCTAGCCGATGTCCACAAGGCCGCGTCTGACGAGACGGGACTGCCTGCACCGTCGAGAAGCGTGAGCGTGACATCCCGACCAAGGCCGGTGAGTCCCACACCCGTGGAGTACCCGTTGCAGTCGACCGCCTGAAGCGTCGGCCAGCTGTTGACACCATCGCCGATGATGCGTCCCTGCACCGAATTGATGACAGGTGCCGCTGCAGGCTCGATCAGGAATTTCATGCCGCTGGCAGGTCCCGCAATCGTGCTGATAATGGGATCGGGAAGGCCGGCGACGGGACCGATGAAGGGAAGACCGCGAATATATGCATCAACAGCATTCAGGTCGTTACCACGAGCAGGACCATTTTCACTGGTCGTCCATGCAACAAAGTTACCGGAAGGCGGCAGGCCGTTCCCATTCGTCGGAAGTACTTTGATGCGGATCGGAAGCAGAAAGAGCGAGTCCCTTTTCCCGGTATTTTTGACCTCGAGTCCCGTGATCGTCAGAGTATTGACTTCTCCCGGAAACGTGGCGG
This sequence comes from Bacteroidota bacterium, assembly GCA_023432805.1. Lineage (GTDB taxonomy): Bacteria > Bacteroidota > Ignavibacteria > SZUA-365 > SZUA-365 > JAEYUG01. The sequence continues at coordinate 9,455 of JAEYUG010000129.1, forward strand.
GCCAAAGGTCGCCCAGCTGCGGATTCAGACTCGGATAGCGCGCATTCACCACCGCATCCACATCCTGCCAGGAATAGCTGACCGGTCCGGATCCGTTCTGCAAATCCGCTGAATTTGCATTCGACCAGGTCGTCGCACCCTGCGGATCAAACGCGAGCCCGGGGGGAAGCGCGATGTGGAGTGTGGTGTAGGTGTGCGCGTTTCCTGATTTGCCATAGAAATCGTCAGTCTGAGTTTCCGAAAGGGAAATCAGACCACCGCTCTGCCAGTTCGAGGGACACGTGACCACATTCTGCCAGCTGCCATTGAGCTGAACAGTCACCTTCACCTGTGCAACGGCGGGAAGCGAAAGCAAGCCGGCCATCAACAGGACCGTTAATGCGTGAAATCGTATCTTTTTCATCGTAAATACTCTTGCAATTGGTTGAACAGCCTGGTTTTTTTCACTCGATCACGAGTACCGGAGCTTCCTTGGGATTCCCTGGTTACGTCGGCCAGGGAGATGCATCGTAGGTGTCGGAACGGCTCGATCTCGTATGTCGGTGCTGTGGAGACACTTTTACATGAATCAACACCCGTGCCATCTCCTTTACTCCCTGTATTTCAAAGACTTAGCCGCATTGACCGCTCCACGGTCTGTACATTTGCTGAACAATGCACGCTCATGTGTTGCGTAATTGGGCGTCGTCATGTCCGAATATCCTCCCGCAGGGAAACACGTAAAACGCCGAACGCCCCGCATGCGGGGCGTTCGGCTCTGAAAAGCTCCGACTCGACGAGGGAGCGTTCTACAGATTTGGCGGTACGCGAACCGTGTGTTGCCTACTTGGTGACAATCATCGTCTTGGCGACGGAACCAGCAGGGGTGCTCAGACGATAGCTGTAGAGTCCGCTCGGCAGGGCAGAGGCATTGAACGCTGCCGTATGCCAACCGGCCTCAAACTGTGCTGCGTCATGAATCCGAGCGACTTCCACACCGAGCTCATTGTACACGGTCAGCGTCACAGTACCCGCCTCGGGAAGGTTGAACGAGATGTTCGTCGACGGATTGAAGGGATTCGGGAAGTTCTGCATGAGCTTCACGCTGCTCGCTGCGTGAGCGAGTGCAACGGTCACAACCGGGGAGTACTCAAATGTCCCGTCGCGGTCGATCTGGCGGAGGCGGTACGACAGCGTCGGACGCATCATGTCAGTCTCGGTCAAGCGATTCGAGAAACCGTAGTCATGCTGCGAACTCGTCGTGCCATTGCCGGCCACGAATCCGATCTTCGTCCAGGTCGCACCATCCTCTGAACGCTCGACATCGAAGCCGTAATTGTTCGTCTCCGTCGCCGTCGACCACTTCAACGACACCATCTGATTGCGCAACGACGCCGTGAACGTCGTCAGCTCAACGGGGAGGGCACCGTTGTTCACCACGCTGTACAGCATCGCGTAACGTGGATCCATGTAAAGTGCAGTGCCTTGGTTGTTGTTGTGGCCATAATAATTTGTCGGCACAAAGACATATGCCCAGTACTCCGGGATTGTACTCAAGGTCGTTTCGAACCCTACCGCGGATGTCCCGGCGGTAAAGGTCACTGATTTGTCGGCTGAGGATTGCTGCACATAGAAGTTGTTGACCGTCAGAGGCTGCAGTAAGCTAGGATCGCTTACGATTACATCATCGGCCCCATAGGTGAGCTGATCACCCTCTCTGATCATCATCCGCACCGATGCTGCAGGATCATTGTCTACCAGATCGGCGATCGAAACTTTGGGATTGCTCTCCAATACGAGGTTATATCCGCCGGACACCACGATTGGGTCATCAAATACGGGGTAGTTTGTCCATGCAATTGGTCGCTGGGCAACAGAAAAGTTACTACTTGAAACGGAGTTTGACGCAGCGCTTCCGATCGTCTGAGAGAACGGCGGGGCGACTGCGGCATTGATTTTGAAAGTCGAACTCCACTGCATGTTCACTGAGAACGTGAGAGGCATCTTTCCATTCGCATCCCAGGAATCGTCATGCGCTTTCGTAATCGTCGCCCCCGCATACGTGGGTCCGACACCATCCCAGAGTGTGTAATTTGAACTTACTGCATTCCCAAATTCGTCGAGAAGTGTCAGGTTGACGTAAGTGTCGTCTGGTATGTTGGACGTCGCATTGCCATTGCAGTCGATGGCCTGTACTGTGGGAAATGTACTCGGGACGCTGCCTGTGATGCGTTCCTGCACATCATGCTGGCGTGTCGCTGGCTGTGTGACAAACACGATACCTTCAGCAGCGTCTACTGGATAGTAACTGACAGGAGGCGTCGTTCCGCTGTTCACTATTCCATCTGTTGGAAGGCCACGAACCACCGACGTGTGTGTAGACGGCAGCACCAGATTGGTCGGCAGAACATTGTCAACCCACGCATACAAGTTCCCGGAGGGAACGATATTCGATCCGGCGATGATGCGGATGTTTGCATTGATGATCGTGACAACGTCGAGCTTGTGAACGTTCTTCACGTGAAAATCATTCAGCACAAGCGTATTGACGGACGAAGGAGTCGGCGCATTACCCCATGGCATCTGCAAAATACCTGGGAACAGTGAAGGATACATGCCATCCAGCACCTGCCCAACGTTGTTCCATTCCATCGTAATCGTCCCCGACCCGTTCTGGAGATTGGCAGATGTAGGTGCCGTCCATGTGGCAGGGGTCCCCGTCGGATCAAACTCAAGACCGGGAGGAAGCGCGATCTTTAGATCAAAATACGTGTCGGAAACCTGCGGACTCCCGTCCCAGAAATCATTCATGTTGAATTCCGAAATGGTAATGACACCTGACGCCTTCCAGGTGCGCGGACAGGTTGGGATCGAGGTCCAGTTGTTACCTGTCACAAGTTCTACTTTGACTTGCGCGTATGTATCGCCTGTCATCCCGAGCACTCCAAGGAGTGCAAGCATTGCAATCACAATGCGTTGTTTCATTGTGCTACCTCGTACTATCGTGAAATGGCCTGGTTCGCTTCTCTGAGCCTCGGCAGGCGTACGTTGCGTCTGGAGGGAGGCTTGATCGATGTTCTGAGAAGTACAACGAGAGTGCCAGTACTGGAACGCGTTGATTTACAAGGGGTTATGGCAAAACAAAAGAGTTTGAGATGTGCAATTCCTGAACAGCATGCACATGGGTGTTGTTATTCTGTTCAGTGTGTTCCGAATGGGGCCGCAGTGCAGGTTTTGCGAGAGGGGGTGTAGCGGGATGGAACGTGTTGCAGTTATTGCCGCGACGGCTATCAATGACGGACGAGGGCGTCCGTCCTCCCAGGCGATCAGTGACGGACGAGGGCGTCCGTCCTCCCAGGCGATCAATGACGGACGAGGGCGTCCGTCCTCCCGGGGATGGAACAGGGGATGGGGTTCTGGTGTTTCATGATCATCCGCGGTTTCGTATTCTTGTCGGATGTTCCGCGTCGGTTTCCGCTCACGTTCCCAATTGGAGATTCCCTTCATGAAATATGCCCTGCTCCCGCTCCTGCTTGTCGCGCTGCTCGCCATGCCCGCTTCCGCGCAGAAACAGGACGCCCCAAATTTTTCGCTGAAAGATGGCTCGGGGAAGACCGTCGAACTCACCAAGCTCCGCGGCAAGGCGGTGGTGGTGAATTTCTGGGCAACCTGGTGTCCGCCCTGCAAAGCCGAGATTCCCGGCTTTGTCAGTGTCTACAAGAAGTTCAAGGACAAGGGACTCGAGATCGTCGGAGTCTCGCTCGACGAAAAGGGCTGGGGCGTCATCAATCCCTTCCTGAAAAAGCATGAGATTCCCTACCCGGTCGTGCTGGGCGATATGGATATCGCAAAGGCATATGGAGGCATCCGCTCCATCCCCACGACCTTCTTCGTCGACCGCAAGGGGAAGATCGCCGATCAGCACGTCGGCTACATGTCACAGGATGACTTCGAAAAGAAGGTCAAGGCGATTCTCTGACAGCCCTCCCCCACGACAACAAAAAGCCCCGTCATCGACGGGGCTTTTTCATTTTTGCACACAGCGACACGCAGTGATGCTGTCACTTCATGAGCATCATCGTCCGACTCGACGTTCCTGCTGATGTCTGCAGGCGGTACATGTAGAGTCCGCTGGGAAGCTCCGTCGCGTTGAAGGATGCAGTATGCCATCCGCGTTCGAGCGGCGCGCCGTCGTGGATGCGCGCGACTTCGACGCCGAGTTCGTTGTACACCGACAGCGACACCAGGTCCGACTCGGGAAGATTGAACGAAATGTTCGTTGCGGGATTGAAGGGATTCGGGAAGTTCTGCTTCAGCTCGACCGCACCGGCGACCACCGCAGGCGCAACCGACACCACGGGTGAGTAGTCGATGCTGCCATCGCGATCGATCTGGCGCAGACGGAACGACACGAGTTCCTGCTGCATGTCGCGCTGGTTCAATCGAGCATCGAACGTGTAGTCGCGCTGCGAACTCGTCGTGCCGGAACCGGCAACGAATCCGATGGCCTCCCAATTCTCACGGTCGTACGACCGCTCGATATCGAACCCGTAGTTGTTCGTCTCCGTTGCAGTCGACCACTTGAGAGCCACGACATCGTTACGGCGCAATGCCGTGAAGGACACAAGCTCGACAGGGAGCGCTCCGTTTGTAGACATGGCGAGAGACGCAGGAAGCCCTGTAATGGAAACAACAGGAGCACTAGGAACCACATACACACTGACAAGTCCCGATCCACCGGACGAAGGACAGGTTGCGACCTTCGTCTTCATCCCGGAAATGACGATTTCATCAAGAACAGGATTGTTCATGCCATTGCAGCGAAGAGGGATTGTGAGTTCCTGCTGTGTGATGGAGATGGAGAGTCCCGTGTTGACAGATACGTTTCCGCCAAGGCCCCCATTGATTGAAACGACAATCGGATTGTTCACAATGTCGGTGTTGTAGACAAAATACGCACTGGTCGGAAGCTTGATCTTCAGATCGTAGTAGTAGTACTTCCCATTGTTGCTTTCACCTGGAAAATCCGCTGGGTAGGACTCCGCAACAGTAATAGCGGCGTTCTGCCAGTCACATCCCTGGGCTAGAAACGACGCGCTACCGTTTACGACGACTTGTGCGTTCGATGTGGACAGGACACTCATGACAAACAGCGGGACGAAAAGAACTGCAACACAACGATTCATGGGGGCCTCTGGCCTATGTTGAGATGTTCGGAGTCGGAGCGAGGGCCGGGGATTGGCCAGTCGCCTCGAGTACCTCAACAGGAATGCCAGAAGGAAAAAAAAGCGAATACGCGCCGGATTCGGCAATTACTGCATGCGTCGCACTGCCCATATTTTGGACAGTGCGGCGCATTCTGTTCGGGGATTGAACGAAAGACGTTCAGCCGTGCAACGCAATGCACAGTTCCGGTTGGGGAGGTGCTGCCGTCCAGCCGACGGGCGTTTCGTATCTGAACACAACGCTCCGCCCACCACCAGCCCGTGTGAAATCTGCACTGAGGCGGGTGTGATCTCAATCGCCGGCCGTGTGCAGGATCTGCACGTCAGGCGAGCCGCTCGGGCAGGGAGCAAGCGTGCTTTTCGCAGACATAGCGGGTGGGCGCACGATCCACAGCTTGCATCGACGCGGTGAAGGGGGCGAGCGCGGCCAGCTCCGCGGCGTTTGCGTCGGTGCGGACGAGGTGGACGGCATGGGGCGTCCACCTCCGATGCAGCTCGGCAATGTGCGGCGCGAGCGCGGCAGCATCGGGCGCCACGAGCACGATCTCCTGCGAGGGACCCGCCACGACATCGAGCGCAGTCAGCAGCATCGTGAATCCCGATGGCGCGCGCTCTGCGATCGGAAGAAATGCCTCGATGATATCGAGGGCGCGCTGCTCGAACGCGGCATCGCCCGTCAGACGCGCGAGCCGCACGAGCACCCACGCGGCGACTCCGTTGCCCGAGGGAATCGCACCGTCGTAGCTCTCCTTCGCACGCACCGGCACGTCGCGCACGTGTGCTGCGGTTGTATAGAATCCGCCGCCCGCTGCATCCTCGAACTCCTCGAGCATGAGCCGCGAGAGCGACACCGCCTCGCGCAGGTGACGCAAGTCGAAGGTCGCATCGTAGAGTTCGAGGAGTCCCCATGCGAGAAACGCGTAGTCCTCGAGAAAGCCCTCGATGCCGGCCTCCGTACCGCGCAGGCGGTGCCAGAGACGTCCGTCCTCGCGGCGGGCACGCGCGAGCAGGGCATCCACCGCCCGCACGGCGGCATCCCGCATTGGGGCATCGCCGACCGCGGCACCCGCACGGGCGAGCGCCGCGATCATGAGTCCGTTCCACGAAACGAGCACCTTGTCGTCGAGCGAGGGATGCACGCGCGCGGCACGCGCAGCATATAATTTCGCCCGCGCCGCGTCGACGAGCATGCGCGCGGACCCGGCCGAGAATCCATGCCGCCGCGCCCAATCGCCTTCATCCACCGCGAGCGACAGCACGTTCCACCCCGGATGCTCGAAATTCCCCGCCTCGCTCACGCCGAAATATTCCGCGAGCGCGTCGCCGTATTCCGCACCGGCGATGTCGAGAAATTCCGCGCGCGTGAACACGTAGAATTTTCCCTCGACGCCTTCGGAGTCCGCATTTTCCGCGCTATAGAAATATCCCTCACGCGATGTCATCGTCGTCGTTATATAACGAATGACATCGCGCACGATTTCCGCGTACGCGGCATCACCCGTGCGTTGCCACGCATCCGTATACGCCATCACGAGCAGTGCGTTGTCATACAGCATTTTCTCGAAATGCGGCACGAGCCAGTGGCGGTCCGTCGAATAGCGGCAGAATCCCCCGCCCACATGATCGTACATGCCGCCGCGATGCATCGCGCGCAGGGTGTGTTCGACATTATATAATAGCGCTGTATTATCCGAGCGCGCATTGCGCCGCAGCAGAAATGACAGCGCATGTCCCATCGGGAATTTCGGTGCGGAGCCGAAGCCGCCGCACTCCACGTCGAAGGTGGAGAGGAAGGCCTCCTCGGCGGCGGCGAGCACGGCTGACGCCGCGGCGGAAAGGGCTCCGGGAGAGCCGGCGGCAGCGGTGGTTTCCGCAGTGAGGAGGGCGCCGAGCCCCGACGAGGCAGGGCGCCGCGCCGAGGCATCCTCCCCCAGCCGCTGCAGGGAGGCATGCATGTCGGCGGCGATCCGTTCCACCTTGTCCGCTTCGTGCATCCATGCATCGTGCAGGGCGCGCAGCACGCGCAGGAAACCGGGACGCCCGAAGCGATCCTCCTTCGGGAAATACGTGCCAGAGTAGAAGGGCCGCTTGTCGGGAGTGATGAAGACCGAGAGGGGCCAGCCGCCGGAGCCGGTCATGGACTGGCAGGCGGTCATGTAGATGTGATCGACATCGGGACGCTCTTCGCGATCGACCTTGATCGCGATGAAGTGCGCGTTGAGCATCGCGGCGACCTCGGGGTCTTCGAAGCTTTCGTGCTCCATCACGTGGCACCAGTGGCAGGTCGAATAGCCGATCGAGAGAAAGACCGGCTTGTGCTCGCGCGCGGCACGGGCGAAGGCCTCGTCGCCCCAGGGATACCAGTCGACGGGATTCCGCGCGTGCTGGAGCAGGTAGGGACTCGACGTGAAGACGAGACGGTTGAACTGGGGTCCCCCGTCTGCAGGAAGGGTGGAAAGGTCGGGAAGGTCGGTGACGCCGTCGCGGAGGATGTCCATGGCCATGCGTGTGTGAGTGGATGGTAGCACAAGGCGCAAACGGGGTGCGGAAGTTCCCGAGACGCGCATCCCTGCGGAAGTTTCTGCTGCATCCGAATGTCGGCTGCGGGCGCTATGTTGCGGCATGCGCTCTTCGGCACGACATCTTGCCACCATCTCGCTCGTGACGGCGACGGTGGTGTTCGCGGCGACGCTTCCGGTGCGGCATACGTTCTGGGGGGGACTCCTGCACGCCTTCGCCGAGGCCGCGATGATCGGGGGACTCGCCGACTGGTTCGCCGTCGTTGCGCTCTTCCGGCATCCGCTCGGGATTCCGATACCCCACACGGCGATCCTCCCCGCGCACCGCGCGCGACTGACACAGGGCATCATCGACATCGTGCAAAACACCTGGCTGCACAAGGATGCGATCCGTGCACGCATCGACCGGTGGGACGTCGGCGCGACGCTCGCGACCTGGCTGGCGAGCAGCCGCGCCCGCGCGGCGCTGGCCTCGGCCGTGCGCACCGTCGCCCGCGAGATCCTGCGCGGCATCGACGCCCCGCGGCTCTCGCTGGCCCTGCGCGACACGCTGCATGCGCGCATCACGCCCGACGATCTCGCACGCTGGCTGCGCGGCGCGACAGAACGCGCCATCGCCGACCGGCTGCATGATCCCCTCGTCGATGCACTGCTCTCCCAAGCCGGCAGTCACCTGAAGACGCCCACGCTCGAACGCACCGTCACGAAGATGCTGCGCGAGGCCGCCGACGCCTATGCGACGAGTCCCATGAAAAAACTCGGCCGCTGGCTCGCCGAGAATGCCGGCGCCCTCGAGTACACCGATCTCGCCCGCGCCCTGCTCGGCGCGGCTGCGGCGGATCTCGAGTCCATGCGCCGCGACCTAGCACATCCCCTCCGGCGCGAAATCGACACGCGGCTGCAGGATGTCATGGCCGCCAACACATCCCTCGCCGAATCCCTGCACCACGCCCTCTTCACATCACCTGCGACGATCGACGCCCTGTCGTCGGCCATCGAGCGTGCGGCGGAGTGGATCCGCGAGGATGTCGAGCGCAGTGAGGGAATCCTCGTCACGCAGATCGACACCCTGCTCGAGCAGGCGCGCACGCGGCTCACCGGCGATGCAACAGCACGCGCGGCCGTCGACACGTGGATCAAGGAACGCATCGTGCACATCGTCGACGAACATCACGGCGAAATCGGCGCGCTCGTGCGCGAGAATCTCGAACGCCTCGATGACGCGCAGCTCGTTGCACAGATCGAATCCAAGGTCGGCGCGGATCTGCAGTACATCCGCATCAACGGCGCCGTGGTCGGGGGACTCGTCGGCGCACTGCTCTATCTGCTCACACACAGTCTTCCGTGAGCCCCTCTTGACCTTGGGAAAACGGATCCGTAGATTCCGAAAATAATACCGTTAACTCCGCTTTTTGGAGCATCTCTCCCACCCCGAAATAAGGTGCACCGCATGAAACGACTGCTCCCGCTGCTTTTCCTCTTCGTCGTACCCGTGCTTGCGCTGCAGGCACAGACGGCCCGCACCGTCCTCCTTGAAGAAGCCACCGGTACCTGGTGCGGATACTGTCCCTACGGTGCAGACACGCTGAACTCCATCCTGCACACCATGTCCAACACGCGGGGACTCGCCTATCACGGCGGCAGCGCCACCGAGCCCATGCGTACAACCGAGGGCACCGCGATCCTCACCAACATGGCTGTCGGCAACTGGCCCTCCGCTGCAGTCGACCGCATCATCTGGAACGTGGGCGGCAACTATCAGATGATGCTCAGTCGTTCGATCTGGCGTCAGGCCGCGCAGATCCGCCTCGCCAATGCACCAACCTCGCCCTGCGCCATCTCGGTCAGCGCCACCTTTGATTCACTCACCCGCGTGCTCACCGGCACTGCGAGCGTGAATGCACTTGTCGCCATGCCGACCGGACCCTTCAACATCAACATCATCCTCTCCGAGAACAACATCCAGTACTCGCAGACCTTCTATCCCCCCGGCGGCGGCACGACCACCATCAGTCCCTACTACCACAAGCACGTCGTGCGCCAGATGGTCACCGGCACCCTCGGCGTCCAGATCTCCCCGGGCGCGATCGCCGCGAACACCACGCTGAACCATCCCTTCAACGTGACGATCCCCGCCGGCTGGAACATCAACGAAATGGATCTCACCGTGTTCGTCACGCAGGTCTTCACCGGCAGCAACGGCAACTCCCGCGACATCCAGGCCACGTGGCAGGAAGGACTCCGCGCGAGCGTGACCTTCGTGCCCGTCGACCTCGCACTCTTCCGCGCGCAGCAGACCGGCGCCGATGTCGAGCTCGTCTGGCGCACCCAGCGCGAGGAGAACAATGCGGGATGGCACATCGAGCGCCGCACCATCGAAAGCGACTGGAAGGATATCGGTTTTGTGGAAGGAGCCGGCGCCTCGACCGGCACCCGCGACTACACCTTCGTCGACCCCAGCCCCGCTGCGGAAGTCCTCTATTCGTATCGCCTCCGGCAGCGCGACTACGACGGCACCGAAACCCACTCGCAGAAGGCGCCGATCTTCGTGCGCGGCGAGGTGAAGGGATTCGCACTGCTGCAGAATTTCCCGAACCCCTTCAATCCCTCGACCACGATCGAGTTCCGTCTCGAGCAGGCCTCGAACGTCCGCGTGGAAATCGTCGACCTTCTCGGCCGCACGCTGCGAGTGCTGGCCGATGGCGAACATGCGGCAGGTGCACACACCGTCGTGTGGGATGCAGTGGATGCCGCCGGCACCGCCCTGCCCTCGGGCATGTACATGTGCCGCATGACCGCTCCCGCCTTCAACACGACACGCACGCTGCACCTGGCGCGGTAACCATCCTCCCCTGTCTTCACGCCCCCCGCAGGCAGAACCTACGGGGGGCTTTTTCATGCAGGGTGCGGTCTCACGCATGGGGGGGGTGTGATGCATGCGCCACCTGATGATGGCTGTATTGCGGGTATTTCAGACTGGTATATGCTTTTTTTCGTGGACAGGGAGTGCGTTGTTGCAGGGGTCACTCATGAATGGATGTCGACAACCTGTGGAGAACCCATGACACACATTTTCTCGGACCTGCTCTACCATGTCACCTGGCACACCGCCGGGTACGCCCCGCTGCTTTCGCGACGCGCCGAACACGCGCTCTACCCCTTCCTCCGCCACCGGGCATGCCAGCTGGACTGTGCCGTCCTCGAGGTCGGCGGCACGGCGAACCGCGTGCATCTCGCCCTGCGCGTCCCTCCCTCGCGTCCGGTCTCCGTCATCATCGATGTGCTCAAGAGCGACGCGGTCCTGCAGCTCAATCGCGTCGAGCGGCTGACGCCCCCGGTGCAATGGCAGCAGGGATTCATTGCCTCCACGCTCGCACCGCCGGCACTCGACGACCTGCGCAAATGGATCCGCGCACAGAGCCGCACGGGGGCGTATCCAGCGGGACTCCACCTCCCGCTCGAGCACCCATCCGTCCAGCCCTGACCGCGGCGTCTCGCCGCCAGAAAGGTCGGTGGACGTCCTCGTCCACTTAAAAGGTCGGTGGACGTCCTCGTCCACCCTGCGCCTGCTGAACATGCGTCAGGAGTGGACGCGGACGTCCACCCTCCTTTCTTCACTTTCGCGGGCAGGCTTCGTATGTTGGAGGTTTCCTACCATCCCACCCAACTCGAGGCTCGAAATGGATCTGCACGCGATACAGGCGGCCCTTGCGGAAGCCGGCATTGACGGCTGGCTGTTCTACGATTTCCACAACCGCGACGCGATCGCCGCGCGCATCCTGTCGATGGATACGAAGCGCTTCGCCTCCCGGCGCTGGTACTACTACATCCCGGCGCACGGCGAACCGCAGAAGCTCGTGCACCGCATCGAACCCTGGCGCTGCGATCACCTGCCGGGCGCGAAGCACATCTACCTGCCCTGGCAGGAACAGCAGGCCATGTTGAAGGACATGCTTGGCAGCGCGAAACGCGTCGCGATGCAGTACTCGCCGAACAATGCGATCCCCTACGTCAGCATCGTCGACGGCGGCACCATCGAACTCGTACGCAGCTTCGGCGTCGAGGTCGTCTCGAGCGCCGATCTGGTCGGACGCTTCGAGGCGCACCTCTCCATGACGGACTGGGAAAGCCACAAGGAGGCCGGCGCGGTGATGCAGCATGTGAAGGACGAAACCTTCCGCGAAATCGCCCGCCGCATCCGCCGCGGCGAGCATCCCCGCGAAGTCGAGATCCAGCGCTTCATGCACGACATGCTCCGCGCAAACGAGATGCACTGGGAGGATGGTCCCATCGTCGCCATCAACGGTCACGCCGCCGATCCCCACTTCGAACCGACCGAGGAGAACAGCGTCGCGATGAAGGAAGGCGACCTGCTGCTGCTCGACCTCTGGGCCAAGAAGGCCCGCCCCGGCTCCATCTACTACGACATCACGTGGATGGCATGGATCGGCACCGAGGTGCCCGAACACATCGAGAAGATCTTCCAGGTGGGAAGGAATGCGCGCGAGGCGGCGGTGCAGCTGGTCCGCGACCGATTCGCAACCGGCACGCCGGTCCACGGCTGGGAAGTCGACGATGCCTGCCGTGCGGTGGTGGACGCAGCCGGATACGGTGCGTACTTCACGCATCGTACGGGACATAACATCGGCGAGGAAGTGCATGGCAACGGCGTGCACATCGACAACCTCGAGACAATGGACAACCGCACGATCATTCCCGGCACCTGCTTCTCGGTCGAGCCCGGCATCTACATCGCCGAACAGAACATCGGCTTCCGCACGGAGATCGACGTGTTCGTCACCGATGAGGGCGTGGTCGATGTCTACGGCGCTCAGCAGGAATCCATGATCCCCCTTCTCGCACTCGACGTCTGAATCCCGGAGAATCCATGACCACGTATATCGTCGTCATCCTGCTCTACCTCGTCGCACTGACGATCTACAACTTCTACAAGGGCCGCAAGGTCAGCAATCAGGACGACATGATGGTGGCGGGACGCAGTCTCGGCATCACCACCATGGTGTTCACGCTCGTCTGCACGTGGATCGGATCGGGCACCTTCATCGCCGGCGCGGAATACGCGTTCAAGGCGGGCTGGAGTTCGCTGTGGATGCCGGCCGGCGCCTGGGTCGGCATCGCGGTCATCTACTTCCTCGCCGCGAAGATCCGCACCTTCGGCGAGTACACCATCGGCGACATTCTCGAGGAGCGCTACGGAAAGTTCGCCCGCCTCTTCGGCGCGATCGCACTCATCATCGCATTCACCACCATCGTCTCGTACCAGTTCCGCGCGGGCGGCTACATCATCAACGTCATCACCGATGGTGCGGTCAGCGTGGAAATGGGACAGGCGCTCGCGGCAGGATTCGTGATCCTGTTCACCGCGCTCGGCGGCATGGTGGCCGTCGCGCATACGGATCTGCCCAACGGCATCATCATCGTGCTCGCATGCATCATCGCGGTGCCCTTCGTCGTCATCACCGCCGGGGGATGGTCCGCACCCGCCACGATCCTGCCGGCCTCGCATTTCCAGGTGTTCACCGAGGACTTCGGACGCTACCCGCTGTTGAAGGGACTCAGCTACTTTTTCGCAACCATGTTTCTGCTGCTCGGCGTGCAGAGCATGTACCAGAAGTTCTACAGTGCACGCACGCCCGGCGACGCGAAGAAGGCAGTGCTGTTGTGGATCGTCGGCACCATCGTCGTCGAAACCGTCGTCGTCGTGATCGCGATCTATGCCTCTTCGTATTTCCGGCAGAACAACATCGAGATCGATCCCGCCTCGGTGGTCCTGCAGGCTGCCCGGCAGATGATGCCCGCTCCTGTCGGACTGCTGCTGCTCGCAGCCGCGGTCGTCGTCGTGCTCTCGACAGGCATGAACTATCTGCTGAGTCCCTCGACCAACATCATGCGCGACATCTACCAGCGCTTCATTCGTCCCGATGCTCCGCAGTCCACCATGGTCGCGCTGCAGAAGGTCTTCATCGTCGTGCTCGGTCTGGCCGCGTTCCTGATGATCTTCATTCCCACGGTGCTCGACGCAAAGATATCCGTGCTCAAGTACGCCTACTTCGCGTACACGATGTACGGCGTTGCCATCACGCCCGCACTCTTTGCCGCGCTCTCGTGGAAACGCGCGACGAAGGCCGGCGGTCTGGCCAGCATCGTGCTTGGAGCCATCACGGCAGTGGTGCTCGATCTGGTGATTCCCTTCGGATTTCCCGAGCTCATGATTTCCGGAGATCCCTGGGGCATTCCGAGCATCTTCCCCGCGCTCGTCGTATCGATCGGTGCGCTGGTGATCGTCAGCTATGCGACGCCGAAGCCCGATGCGTCGGTGCTGGCGCGACTCTTCCCGGAGAAGTGACTGGAGGGTGGACGCCGTTCGTCCACCCGAAAGGTCGGTGGACGCCCTCGTCCACCCGAAAGGTCGGTGGACGTCCTCGTCCACCCTGCACCCAGAGATGTTTCGTCAAGGACGGACGAGGGCGTCCGTCCTCCCAGCAGGGCGTCCGTCCTCCCGGGATTACGTGAGGTCGTCGAGCAGCGATGCGAGCTGCCGGGCGACCTCGCGCCGTTCATAGCGCGCAACCTTCGAGCGATCCTGTTCGAGACCGAGGGCATTGGCCTGCCACTGCGCGAAGTAGTCGCGCACGATGGCGGCTATGCCCTCGACGTCGTTCGACCGCGCCACCGCTCCCGAGCGCGTTTCCTCGATCACCCGCGTCACCGCTCCCTCGGGTGCCAGCGTGATGATCGGCTTCCCCGCGCCGATGTACTCGTAGACCTTTCCCGGCACGATCTCGTCGTTGCCGGCAAAGTCATCCACAATCATGAGCAGGGCGTCGGACTGGAACAGATGCCGCACGCTTGCTGCATGCGGCATGTACTCACGCACGACGATCGACGGTGCAAGCACGGGATGCGCGAACATCGCGCGCACTTCCGCGCCGAAGCGGCCGATGAACTGCAGCCGCAGCTTCGAAGCATCCACCCATCCCCGTTCGACACCGAGCGCGACCGCGGCGAGAAAGGTCTCGGGATTCCGCTTGCCGTACATCGAGCCCGTATAGGTGATCGTGCAAACATCGCGATCGACCACCTCCACCGTCGGGAAATCCGCGCTGTCGAAGCCGTTCGGCAACCAGTGCACCTTGCCGCGGTCGATGCCGGGATACTTCGTCGCGAAATCCTTTGCGATGCCCTCCCAGGCCACCTCCATGCGGTCGCACTCGGCATACACCGACCGCTCGAAATGCCGGTCGATCGCATTCGGGATCACCCACCGCTTCGGCGTCGAGAGAAATCCCCGCCATGGATCGCGAAACCCCGCAATCCACGGCAGTCCCGTGCGCCGCTTCAGATCGCGCGCGATCAGCGAACAGGTGTACGGCGGCGACGACGAATACAGCGCCCGCACATCGTGATCCCCGATGATCTTCAACCCCTCCTCGACCCCGTAGCGCCGCCAACCCATGCGCGCATCCGGGATGAAGAACGTGGCACGCACCGCTTCCGCCAGACGCTCCGGCATCGACCGCCTCTCCCCCGGTTTCGGGATGGTATTGACATCCACCGGGGTCCCCGCCTTCTTGCCCGTGAACTTCCGATACACGTCGTAGGGCTCGAAAATGCGCGTGCGATACACGGCGACATCTGAAGGGATTTCGTTGATGAGGGATTCGTCCCGCGCCGGATAATCGGCGTCCTTCACCGTCAAGACGATGGGAAGCCACCCGAATTCGCGCAGATAGCGGGTGAATTTGAGCACCCGCTGCACGCCGGGTCCCCCCGACGGCGGAAAATAATACGAGACGACGAGAACACGCTTCTGCTCGGCCATGCAGGCAACTTACGGACTGGGGCGGGACGAAAAAAACACACCGCTTCCAGCTGCGGGAACGCATGGGGACATTACGACCCTGCGTATCCGAATTACCGGTACCCGGGACCGTACTGCATCCCGCACATCGCCCCATTCAGCATGAAATCGCCATTCTCTGCGTCAAATGTATTTCGGACATAAAAGCGAGTTTATGGTACATTTATTGCATCGCTGACGGGACTGGACACCAATCCCGTTTTCATTTTTTCACTGGAGGATGTATGAAACTTGTTCGCACCGTGGCGATGCTGGCGACAGCCGTCGCGTGCCTCTTGCAGGCTCAGGCTGCAGTGACGCCGCCCAACGCGAAGGCTCGCGTGTTCGGCGTGTCACCGAACCTGGTCAGCAAGAACATTCCCGGCATCGACCGTCCGTCAAACGGACTTCCGAACGTCGGGAAAGGCACCAAGGTCTATCTCTACTGCGGCGGCGCGCCTTCAAAGGCGACCTCGCCCGATATCGCGGCGACGCACTTCGCGTCTGCCGCCTTCACCATCTTCGAAAAGCCCGCCGGTTCGGCTGCGGATTTCACGACCATCGATTCGGTGCGCGCGTTCTTCATTCCTGATGTGGACGGTACTTACCGCATTGCGATGGTGGGAACGGACAATCAGGGCCGCAGCGACGGCGACACGCTGGTGGTCAACGTGGCCAAGTACGTGGGCGTCGGAGGCATCGTCGGTTCAGCCATGCCACCGGATTGTTCCATCTGCCATGGTGGCATTGCCGCGACCTGGCGGCAGACGCCGCACGCAACCGCCCTGCAGCGCAAGCTCGACGACGCGGATACCGCGAACAGCCATTTCAAGCAGTCCTACTGCGTGCCCTGTCATGCGACGGGATCGACCAACCCGGATGCCGATGACGACGGCTGGCAGTCCCGCGCACGGACGCTGGGGTGGACCTTCCCCGCGACCATCGGTCCCGGTACCTTCGAGGCCCTGAAGAACGGCTACCCCGAGCTCGCGAAGATGGCCGGTGTGCAGTGTGAGAGTTGTCATGGTCCCGGCAGCGCACACAACGGCGTGAAGACCGACAACAAGATTGCGGTGACGATGACCAGCCAGCAGTGCAATCAGTGTCACGACGCACC
Organism: Bacteroidota bacterium; assembly: GCA_023432805.1. Lineage (GTDB taxonomy): Bacteria > Bacteroidota > Ignavibacteria > SZUA-365 > SZUA-365 > JAEYUG01. The sequence goes on from JAEYUG010000129.1 coordinate 26,156, forward strand.
GCCGTATCACAACACCATCGACGAATACGAGAACTCCGGTCACAGCCATTCGACCGACGAGCCCGGCGTGCCCGAGTACATGAACCGGGGCAGCCAGACAAACCGCGACAGCGACTGCGCGCGTTGCCATACCTCGAATGGCTATGTGGATGTGTTCTTCAAGAGTTCTGATCCCACCAAGGCATTCACCAAGGCTCCGTACAAGGATGTCGGGTATGTGGGCTGCGTGACCTGCCACGATCCCCACGATGCCTCGCAGCCGCATCAGCTGCGCAAGCCTGCCGATCAGATCTGTGCGGACTGCCACTCCATCCGCGTGAGCGGTCAGAGCGGACTCCACTCCTCTCACCAGGGTCCCATGCTCGAAGGCACCGGCGGACGCGAGTTCCCGGGCTACACCTACGAATCATCCGCGCACAGGAACGTCGCAGAGAAGTGTGCAACCTGTCACATGTCGGCACCGTCCGATCCCCAATACAAGAATCTGCTGGGCGGTCACAGCTTCCGCGTGCGGTATGACAAGGGGACTTCCGATCCCACCGATGACGTGATCAACGAAACCGGGTGCATCACCTGCCATGCGGGCGGCATGACGCTGGCGGATGTCGATGAGACGCAGAACGAGATCAAGGACCTGCTCGCACAGGTCAAGGCCCTGCTTCCGTTGCGCACCGACGGTCGTCCGAAGTTCCCGTCGGACACGACGATGACGCAGACGCAGCGCGACGCGTCGTGGAACTACTACTACGTCAACAACGACAACAGCTTCGGCGTGCACAACTTCAAGTACGCCAAGTCGCTTCTCACCGCAACACTCGCCGTGCTGAATGCAACGGACGTGGAGAAGGTGGGCGCTGCCGGGAACTGGGAGCTGTCGCAGAACTACCCGAATCCCTTCAATCCCTCGACCGACATCCGCTTCAGCATTCCACGGGGCACGCAGGTGCGTCTGGTGGTTTATGATGCACAGGGCCGCGAAGTGAGCGTGCTCATCAACAGCCATCTCGGCGCCGGGACTTACGTTGTGCGCTGGAACGGCACCGGTACCGAGGCACGGACCGTACCCTCGGGCCTGTATTTCTATCGAATCGAGGCCGGGGACTTCACGTCCACCCGCAAGATGATGCTGATGAAATAATCAACAGTTGCTGTCGTTCCGGGGGCTTCCCCCGGATGCAGGGAAGGCGGGCCGATGGTTCGCCTTCCCTTTTTGCACCCTTTCGTCGCGTCTTCCACCCCGGAATCGGCTGTTTTCCTTCCCCCACCGCTGTCTCCCCCCTCATTTCTGAGAACCCCGAGCGGCAATATGACTCACGAGAGAATCCTTCTCTGATCCCACACATCAAGCGGCAGCGACAAGTGTTGAAAAAACAAGCGTATCGAACGACTTAGCGGGATGAATCGGAGAGACGGATCTTAAAATCGGATACAAGTTATCCGGTATGGGAGTTGATTGTATTGAGAGCATGGTGATTATCGCACCTTCCGCACCTTTTTCCAATTACAGGAGTCATTATGAAACGGATGCGACTGCTTAATCTGGTCGTCCTCGCAGGCGCCCTGCTCGTCAGCACCGGCTTTGCCCAGAAGGTTTCGGTCCAGCGCATCGCGATGTCCCCCCGCATGCTCGGGACGTACACGGGTTTCCCCGTGTCGACGGGTCTTCGCACAGTGCCGAACGGCATGAAAGTGTATCTGTCGGCTGACACGGTCATGGCACCGACCACGACATGGTCATGGACCATCGTCGAGAAGCCGGCCACGTCGGCTGCCGCGTTCAGCGATGCCGCTGCACGTTCCACCTCCCTGATCCCCGATGTGAGCGGTCGCTACATCGTGCAGATCGGCATTGACGGCGGCGTTGTCGGTCTCGACACGCTGTACGCCAGCAATTACATGGGCATGCCCGCGACAGGTCTGTCGTGCTCGATGTGCCACTCGGCGACCAACACCGCATGGAAGGAAACACGCCATGCGAAGATGTTCACCGACGGAATCACCGGTCAGCTCGAGACCGAAACGTACGAAGGCAAGACCTACGGCGTGTACAACAAGACCTGCATCAAGTGCCACACGACTGGTTGGGAGCCCGCCGTCGACAACGGCAACTTCGGTTCGGAAGCCTTCAAGACCGGCTTCGACACCACATGGTACAAGATCGGCCGTTTCGTGAACAACGAATACGTGATCGACTACCAGGACATGACCTCGTGGAACCTGATGAATGCTTCGTATCCGACGGTCGCCGCAGTGGCATCGGTTGGTTGCGAAAGCTGCCACGGTCCCGGCAAGGAACATGCGATGAACGGCGGCAACAAGGGCATGATTTCGGTTCCTGCCTCTGCTGGTGCCTGTATGCAGTGCCATGATGCTCCCAACAAGCATCGCCTCGGCAGCTACTGGGCAGCCTCGAACCATTCGACGATGGCCCTCAGCGCCGGTGAAGCAAGCCGTTCGGCCTGCTGGCCCTGCCACAGCGGCAGCGCGATGATCGATTATGCGAAGAACATCAATTCGCCCGATTACTCGAAGACGCAGGTCAACACGTCGATCAGCTGCGTCACCTGCCATGATCCCCACAGCGACGAGAATCCGAACCAGCTGCGTCTCGTGACGATGAAGCCGCTCATGAACGGCTACGTTCCCCCGGCAAACGTCGGCGGCAAGGGCGTGCTCTGCATGAACTGCCACCGCGCTCGTGTCAACGCGAAGGACAAGGTTGAAGCACAGGCCCGCGTGTTCGGCGACCGCTTCTACAACCACTACTCGCCGCAGGGCGACATGTTCCTCGGTTCGAACGCCGGCTACACCTACGGTCTCCCGATCGAAGGCATCGGCACCCACCTTCACCTCAAGGATGGTTGCGTGACCTGTCACATGGCCACCCGCGTGAACGGTTCGAGCAGCCATTCGAACCATGAGATGAAGATGACGGATGATCAGGGCAACGACATCGTGACCGCCTGCAAGACCTGCCACGGTGACATCACGAAGTTCGACGATGTGAAGGCGTACAGCGACTACGACGGCGACGGCGTGGTTGAAGGCGCACAGTCGGAAGTGCACGGTCTCATGGACCAGCTGCATGACATTCTTCCGAAGAACGCGGCCGGCGACGTGATCAACATGCGCGCCGACTCGGTGAAGGTGAAGGCCGACAAGAATTACCCGGCCAACCTCGCGGCGATCTGGAATTACTACGCCGTGAAGTACGACTGGAGCTATGGCGTTCACAACACCAAGTACACGATTGCCATCCTGAAGGCCTCCCTCGGTTCGCTGACGGGTGTGGAGATGAAGGATCTGAACACGCCGAACGGCTTCTCGCTCGGCCAGAACTATCCGAACCCCTTCAATCCCTCGACGACCGTGAACTTCTCGGTTCCGCGTTCGGCCGATGTGCGCATCGACGTGTACAACAGCGCGGGTCAGCTCGTGTCGACCATCGCCGACGGTCAGCTCGCTCCGGGCACCTACACGGCAACATTCGATGCAAAGAACATGACCAGCGGTCTGTACTTCTACCGCATGACGGCGACCTCGAACGGTCAGTCGCTCTACACGGTCACGAAGAAGATGGTGCTTGCGAAGTAATTCGCATCACGCGTCACGGAAAAAGGCGGGCCGCTTCGGCCCGCCGTTTCTTTTCCCGGGAGGACGGACGCCCTCGTCCGTCACGCTTCTACTCAACGCGGGAGGACGGACGCCCTCGTCCGTCACGCTTCAACTCAACGATAGCGAATGGGATCCTTCACCCCTGCACGCGAAAATCCCCGCAGCCGCAGGGCGCATGACTCGCACACACCACAGGCCTCCGTCTCTTCGGTATAGCAGCTCCAGGTCAGGTGCAGCGGAGCACCCAGTTCGACGCCGAGACGAATGATCTCCGCCTTGGAGAGTTCGATCAGCGGCGTCACCACACGAAGGGGAGTCTCGTTCTTCGTCCCTGTCTCGATCACCCGCTGATACGCCTCATAGAACACCTTCCTGCAATCGGGATATCCCGACGAATCCTCTTCCACGGCTCCGATGTACAAGGCTTCCGCACCGAGCACCTCGCACCAGCTGACGCCGATGCCGAGCAGGTTCGCGTTGCGGAACGGCACGTAGGTGTTCGGGATGCCTCCGACGGACTCCGACGCAGGTGCGACGCGCATGGCATGATCTGTCAGACTCGATCCCCCGATCTTCGTCAAATGGTCGAGCGAGACGACAAGTCGTCGCGTTGTGGGAACAGCATAATATGTAGCGATGTCGTGAAAGGCGCGGAGCTCACGCTGCTGCGTACGCTGTCCGTAGGTCACGTGCAGAAGAGCGAGCTCATGCTCGCGCGCAGCCACGGCAGCACTGACGCAGGAATCCATTCCCCCGGATGCGAGGACGACTGCGATGCTCATCGGCGGAACTACTTCTTCCGCTTTTTCGACGTCCCGGCGGCGTCACCTTTCGCCGACATCTTCTCAGACGCCTTCGACGCCTTCGCCGCAGCCTTCCCCGACGGCTTCGCCGCAGCCTTCGCCGCTCCCTTCGAGGACACATGCTCGGCGGTGATGATCGAGTGAATGCCACCGCGCGTGTTGAACGCACCGGTCACCTTCATGTAACGCGGTGCGCACACCTCGACGAGATCATCGAGAATCTGGTTGATCGCACTCTCGAAGTAGATGCCCTTATTGCGGAATTCCAGGAAGTAGTACTTCAGCGACTTCAACTCGATGCACAGCGCATCCGGGATGTAGTACACGGTGATGGTTGCGAAATCGGGGAGTCCCGTCATGGGACAGACCGATGTGAACTCGGGATTCACATGCGTGATCTCGTAGTCACGGTCGGGATACTTGTTGGGAAAGGTGTCGATGCCGGCCATGGGAGGGATCGAAGTGTGTGTGATGGAAGTGGATGGTGGTCAGACGCCGCGCGTGTCGGGGGACCAGATGTACTTATGCATCTGCAACTGGAAACGGACGGGAACGCGCTCATCGAGGATCCACCGAACGAGGTCGACATTCGCCAGTGTCCCGAACACGGGCGAGAAGAGCACAGTTCCGACACGTTCGTGAATGCGGTGCTCGCGCAGCATCGCGCAGGACCATTCGAAATCCTCCCGGTCGGCGATCACGAACTTGACCTCGTCTCCGGGCTTGAGGTACTCGATGTTCGTCCACAGATTCCTGCGCGCCATGCCGGAGGCGGGACACTTGAGATCCATGATCAGGATCGCGCGGGGATCCACGTCGCTGATGTCAACATGTCCACCGGTCTCGATCGCGACTTCGTATCCCTCGTCGCAGAGACGGCCGATCAATTCGTGCACGGCTTCCTGTTCGAGAGGTTCGCCACCCGTCAACTCCACGAACCGGCATCCGGAACGCGCAACATCCCCCAGAATCGTGTCGATGTCGACGACATCCCCGCCTGTTGTGTGGTCCAGAGCATAAGGGGTGTCGCACCAGCGGCAGCGCAGACCGCATCCATGCAGGCGTACAAAAACGCAGGGCAGCCCCGATCGGCTGCCCTCACCTTGTACGCTGAAGAAAATCTCGCTGAGCTTCAGCGATGCCATGTGTCTACCGCGAGAAACGTCCGAGCTGCGATGCGAGTCCGGCCGCAACGAGAATCTTGACGGCATCCCACACCTGCAGGCTGGTAAAGCCCGCGGCGATGCTGGCGCTCCAGTTGTGGAACACAACCAGGTTCAGCTGCGCGGTGCCGATGGCGAACACGACGAGCATGGCGGGGATCATCGCAGCGACTGCCGCGAGGTAGCGGGGCAGACGGGCGATGGGGGACTGGTGCAGCAGCAGGCCGGTCACGTATGCGGCGAGCGGGAACGCGATGAGGTAGCCGCCGGTGGGACCAAGCAGATGAAGAAACGTACCGCTGAAACCAGCGAAGACGGGGAGTCCCGCAGCGCCCATCCCGAGGTAGGCGACCTGCGCGAGCGCGCCCTTGCGGGCACCGAGCATGGCGCCGGACAGCAGCACGAAGACGCTCTGCAGCGTGAAGGGCACGGGAGCGAAGGGAATGACGATCTGGGCGCCGACAGCAGTCAGCAGCGCAAACGCGCTGATCCACAGGGCGGACGATACTGCACGGCTGTTCCCGACGGACAGCGCACGATCAATGGTGAGAACGGAAGACTGCATGATTCCTCAAACGAGAGTAATGTTCAGACACAAAGCTACCTGTTTTTTCCGCGCCGATCAACTCGATCGGGAGAGTGAACACACTCGTCAGCCCGGTGCCGTCTCGATCAACTCCTTGGTCCGCTTCTGACGGTACGCGAACATGCCGCGGATCTGCCGGTTGACAAAGAGCGCGTTCGCCAGCCGTCCCAGCACACCGAACGGCAGTTCATACTCGACCTCATCGACGAGCAGCGTGCCGCCACGCTCGGCACGGAACGTTCGCATCTGCCGCCATGAGCGGAAGGGCCCGCGCACCTGCACATCGCGCATGCGGTGCGGGGGCTCGTAGACATCGAACTGCATCTCCCAGAGCTGGGTCACCAGAGGAAGCGGCCGCACGCGCAGCACCACCCGTGCTCCTGGCGCCATGGGATCCTGAAACGCCACCTCGACCTTCACGCCCGGCGGCGTGATGCGCCGCAGGTTCGCAGGCTCCGTGTGAAACCCGAACACCCGCTCCGGCTCCACCGCAATCCACACCTCCGAAACATACCGTTGCATCATTGCGCTGCTCTCCACCTGTTCATGATGCTGCTCCAACACTCACAACCTGTGATTTCGTTCACCGAGTCCGATGGCGATAGACGAGGGAGAGTGAGCTCGCGTGCAGGAGATTGAACTCACGGCTTCGTTCAACGACATCCTTCATCATCTGCGCGCGATTGGTGCGAATCTCGTACCGGCCATCACGCACATGTTCAGCCGCAATGACGACGAAATCCGCTGCCGGCAGCATTGCTGCAACCTCGGACGAATCCCCTGTGAAGCGGACGGTGGCAGCTGAGTGTCGATAGATGCTCTTGCCCGCATGATTGACAATGACGGTATCGCCCGAGGTCGCGACCTTGTCGAGGACGCCTTCGGCTTCCCTGACAGGAAGCATCGGATCCGCATGCATGCGTGCACGCATGGTCTGTACGGTTGAGAGGATGAGGATACTGATCGACAAAATCAGAATGGCGAGGTTTCCGTGTCTCGGCGTGATGAGGCGCGTTGATTCGGAAACGATGACAAGAACGAGAAGAGGGAGGATCGGTATGATGAATCGAGGATGCGACAGCGGCATGAAGAAGGCGATTGAACGCATGACCACGACACCGCCCAGATACAGAAGCACGAGAAGGGAGGCATCACGGACATGAGGATGCCGGTCCGACCGCAACCCGCACAGCGATATGCCGACGGTCACGAGTACCATGGTGAAACCGATCGTCGTCGAAGTGAATGATCGGTCGGTATCCAAACCCTGTCTGCTCACCAGACCGATGACAGCCCAGCCCACATCGGAAACATGGTGCAGAATGTCAAGATTGAAATCGAATCGCGGTGATCCACTCAGATGACCGGTCACGAGGATGTTCCACAGAATGAGGCCGCACAGCGACAGCAACGCCACTCCCGCGATGCGAAGGGTTCTGCCGAGCGACTCCCTCCTGCCTGCAGCTGAAACGGCAGCGGGAAGGAGGGCCAGCAACAGCGGAACGCCGGCATACCGCACCACCGGAATGGCCATGACGACAGCAGCTGGAAGTATGTCGCGGCCGGAGCGATGGTCGTGCAGCGCGTACATCAGTCCGATCACGAGGAAACCGAACAGGTGCTCCGAAAGCGGCGTCGCCAGCAGCATGTGCTGGGCGGGAAGCAGCGCCATGGCCGCAAGGACGACAGTGCGCAACAGCATCCTCGGAAGCAATACCGACAGTGCGTGATTCAACAGGACAAGCGTCCCCCCGAATGCGAGCAGCGAGACCAGCACAAGCGCCTGCGCGGGCCAGAGACCGAAGAGCGACAGCACCGCCCCTGCCATGGGGTATCCGGGTGCCCACACCATGTGCACACCCTCGAGATCCCCTCTCAGAATCGCCCGGACGGAATCGACATAGAAGAACTGATCGTATCCCAGATACATCTGCCAGTGGGATGCGTACCCCGCGGCAAGCACACCGCACAGGGCTGCGACAAGTGCGGGAGCAACCACTGACAGCCTGAACATCCCATGGACCGTCACACCATCGCTGCCGCGCACACGTCCTACCGCACGACGATGTTGACGAGCTTGTCAGGCACGGCAATCACCTTGACCACCGTGCGACCGTCCAACTGCGAAGCCACCCGCTCATTCGCACGCGCACGCGCCTCGAGTTCGTCAACCGCCGTGCCCTTCGGCACCAGCATCTTGTCGCGCAGCTTGCCGTTCACCTGCAGCACCACCTCGACCTCGTCATCCACTGTCAGCGCGGCGTCATACGCCGGCCACGGCGCATGCGCCAGCGTCTCCGCATGTCCCAGCAGGGACCACAGTTCCTCGGCCAGATGCGGCGCAAACGGCGCGAGCAGCAGCACGAAGGTTTCCATCACGACACGCGGACGCACATCCCGCTTGTTCATCTCGTTGACGAAGATCATCATCTGCGAAATCGCCGTGTTGAAACGCAGCGCCTCGATGTCCTCACCCACCTTGCAGATGGTTTTGTGGAGGAGGCGGAGCACCGCATCATCCGGGGTCGCGTCGGTGATCGACGCATCGAGCAGCGGAAGCTTCCCATCGGGCTCGTCGGCGATGTACAGCCTCCATACCCGGTTGAGGAAGCGGTGCACTCCCTCCACACCCTTTGTGTTCCAGGGCTTGACCTGCTCGAGGGGACCCATGAACATCTCGAACAAGCGCAGCGTGTCGGCGCCGTATTCGCGTATCACGTCGTCGGGATTGATCACGTTGCCGAAGCTCTTCGACATCTTGCGGCCGTCCTCACCCAGAATCATGCCCTGGTTGACCAGGCGCATGAAGGGCTCCTTCGACGAGACGAGACCGAGGTCGAAGAGCACCTTGTGCCAGAAGCGTGCATAGAGTAGGTGCAGCACGGCGTGCTCGGTACCGCCGACGTAGAGATCGACGGGACCCCAGTACTTCTCCTTCTCCGGATCGCAGAACATTTCGTCGTTCTGGGGATCCATGAAGCGTAGGTAGTACCAGCACGAGCCGGCCCACTGCGGCATGGTGTTCGTCTCGCGCAGGGCGGGCGCGCCGGTTGCGGGATCGACGGTCTCGACCCACGAGGTGATCGTGGCGAGCGGTGACTCGCCCGTGCCGCTCGGCTTGTACGATTCGACCTCGGGCAGGGTGACGGGAAGCTCGCCGTCGGGCACGAGCGAATGCGTGCCGTCCGCATGATGCAGCACCGGAAACGGCTCGCCCCAGTAGCGCTGCCGCGAGAACAGCCAGTCGCGCAGCTTGTAGTTGACCGTGCGTGCGCCGAGTCCCTTCTCTTCGAGCCAGGCTGTGACTTTCTCGAAGGCCTCGCGGTAGCCGAGTCCATTGATGAAGCCGCTGTTGACCGCGACCCCGTGTTCCGTGTCGGTGTGCGCGGCCTCGGCCACATTGCCACCGCTCACCACCTCGACGATCGGGAGACCGAAGGTGCGCGCGAACTCCCAGTCGCGCGTGTCGTGCGCGGGCACTGCCATGATCGCGCCAGTGCCGTACGAGGCCAGCACATAGTCGGCGATCCACACGGGAATGCGCTCGCCGTTGACGGGATTGATCGCGTACGAGCCCGTGGCCGCGCCGGTCTTCTCCTTCGCCAGCTCGGTGCGCTCGAGGTCGCTCTTGCGCGCGGCCGCGTCGATGTACGCGTGCACGTCGGCGGCGCGATCGGGCGTGGTGATGCGATGCACCAGCGGATGCTCGGGCGCCAGCACCATGTACGTCGCGCCCCAGAGGGTGTCGGGCCGCGTGGTGAACACGCGCACGACATCATCGGAGTTTTCGATCTGAAAATCCACTTCCGCACCCTCGCTGCGGCCGATCCAGTTGCGCTGCATGTCTTTGAGGCTCTCGGGCCACTCCAGCTCGTCGAGATCGCGCAGCAGCCGCTCGGCGTAGGCGGTGATGCGCAGCATCCACTGGCGCATGGGACGCCGCACGACGGTGAAGCCCTTCTCGACCTGCTCGGGCACCTCCTCGTTGGCGAGCACGGTGCCGAGTTCGGGGCACCAGTTCACCGGCACGTCGGCGATGTACGCGAGTCCCTTTTCATGCAGCCGCGCGAAGATCCACTGCGTCCACTTGTAGTAGCGCGCGTCGGTCGTGTTGATCTCGCGGCTCCAGTCATACGAGAAGCCGATCATCTTCAGCTGCCGGCGGAACGTCTCGACATTCTGCTTCGTGGTGATGGCGGGATGCACGCCCGTCTTGACCGCGTACTGCTCGGCCGGCAGGCCGAAGGCATCCCATCCCATGGGATGCAGCACGTTGAATCCCCGCATGCGCTTGTAGCGCGCGATGATGTCGGTGGCGGTGTAGCCTTCGGGATGGCCCACATGCAGGCCCGCACCGGAGGGATACGGGAACATGTCGAGCACATAGTACTTCGGGCGGGAAGCGTCTTCGACGGTCACGAAGGTGTCGTGCTCGTCCCAGTACGCCTGCCAGTGGGCTTCGATCTCGGAGAAGGGGTAGCGCATGCTGCGTGGTCGGGTTGAGAGTGGCGGAAGCGAAAAAAGTGCAACACATAAAGTACGTCCATTCGCCGACATCCCCAACGGGAGGGTGGACGCCCTCGTCCACTCCTGACGAATGTTCAGTGGGTGTTGTGTGGACGAGGCGTCCACCGACCTTTCCCCTCCATTCCCCTTTCACCGCACGCCGCATCGCCGTAGTTTTCGTCCATGCGCATCGCCTTCGTCATCGCCTTTTCCATCCTCACCGTATCTACGGCATGCGCGTCGATGCAGCAGCCCGTCACCGACAGCACGCGCGTCGATCCCTTCTTCATCGGTCTCACCGCCACATCTCCCGCCGAGCTCACCACGCACCTGCGCACACGCGGCGCACTCGCGGGCACCGACGACACCCTCCGCGCACGCATCACCACCGCCACCCTCGACTACCTCGCCTCCCGCGGCCACTGGTTCGCCCGCATCGACAGCATCCGCGTCACGGAGGCTTCCCCCGGTGCGGTGCGTCGCGCCACGATCCACCTCGCGGAGGGTCCCGCGGCCATCGTCGCCCGCCTCACCTTCGAGGGCAACGCGGCGCTCCCCTCCTCCACTCTTCTCGCCGCCTGCGATCTCGCACCCGGTGCACGCTTCAGCACCACCGCGCTCGAAGCCGACATCGTGCGCCTGCTCGCGCTCTACGACAGGTCGGGATACCCCTTCGCGTCGATCCGCGTGGGGGATGTGACCGTGCACCGCGCAGGCGACGAGGCGCCGACCGATGTGCTGCTCGTCATCGACGAGGGGAAGCTGGTGCAGATCGCCGAAATCACCGTCGAGGGCAACACGCTCACACGCACCGATGTGATCGTGCGTGAGACGCGCATCACCGAGAACGAACCGTGGGATGCCGAGAAGACCGGCGAGGTGCGGCGCAGGCTCGAACGGCTGGGCTACTTCAGCTCGGTGAAGGAACCGGAGCTGTATATCCGAAATGAGCAGGGGGGACTCCTCCTCCGCGTGGTCGAGGGCGGAACGAATACCTTCGACGGCGTGATCGGCTATCAACCGCCTCGCAGTGCGGCCGAGACCGGCGAGCTGACCGGACTGGTCAATCTCTCGTTCCGCAATCTCTTCGGCACGGGCCGCCGCTTCGACGCGCGATGGGAACGTGCCGCACGCCAGGTTTCGGAGCTGGAACTCCGCTATCACGAGCCGTGGGTCTTCGGCTTCCCGTTCAGCCTGCAGGGGGCCTTCGCGCAGCGGCAGCAGGATTCCACCTACGTCCGTCGCGGCATCGACCTGCGCGCGACATGGATGGCGGATGCGGGCTTCCATGTGTCGGGTATGTTCCTCCGCACCGATGTGATTCCCTCGATCGGTGCAGGCATCGGCGCGCCGGAGGCGGGCGCGACCACGTCCGCCGGCGTCGAACTGCTGCTGGATGCCCGCGACAACATCTACAATCCCCTTTCCGGATACGTCGTGCGCAACGCCTGGTCCGTCGGATCGAAGCGCATCGATCACGCAGGTGGCACGACCCGTGGTGCCGTACAGCGCATCGAACTCGACGCCTCGCTCTTCGTCGAGGTGCTGCCGCGCGCCGTGCTGGCCCTCATGGTGCACGGACGAGAGTTGCGTGGCGAACTGGTGGATGCCAGCGACGTGTATCGTATCGGCGGCGCCAACACGCTCCGAGGGTACCGTGAGGAGCAGTTCACCGGCACGCGCCTCGCCTGGTCGGCCGTGGAGACACGCTACAGCCTCGGCCGCCGGAGCTTCGCTTTCCTCTTCTTCGATTTAGGCTATATTTACCAGGCAGCACGCGGAGTCGCATTGCCGGAGTTCCGTACCGTTCAATACGGGTATGGACTCGGCGGACGCATCGAGACCGGTCTCGGCATTCTCGGCGTCAGCTACGCGCTCGGCGAAGGCGACAGCTTCAGCACTGGAAAAATTCACTTCGGTCTCATCAACGAATTCTGATCCGTCGTGTCTCCCGACATGCATCACGGAACATCGCGCATCGCGCAACAAGCCCGCGGCCTGTTCTCACTGACACGTCCGTTGAACATGCTGATCGCGATCATCGGCACCATCGCTGCGGCGCTCATTGCAGACGTGGCGCAGGGGACCTGGGTGCCCGTGCTTCTTGCTGCTGCCACCGCCGCGTTCATCGGCGCAGCCGGCAACGTGATCAACGATGTGTTCGATGTGTCGATCGACCGCATCAACAAGCCGCAGCGCGCCATCGCCGCGGGCATCGTACATCCGCGGGTCGCGGCACTCACTGCGGCAATTGCGGCGGCGCTGGGCATTCTCACCGCGGCAGCCGTCGGTACATTCGCCCTCGCCCTCGCACTCGTGTCGCTGCTGCTGCTCTACCTGTACAGCGCGGCGTTCAAGCGCATGCCCCTCATCGGGAACATCACCGTGGGACTCATCACCGGCGCCGTCTTCATCCTCGGTGCCGCGGCCGCCGGCGACGTCAGTGCCGGCATCATCCCGGCCCTCTTCGCATGCGTGTTCAACATCGGTCGCGAAATTCTCAAGGACATCGAAGACATGCACGGCGACCGGGAATCCGGCGTGCGCACTTTCCCGCTCGATCACGGCGTGGAGCCCGCCCTGCATCTTTCCGCCATCATCTTCGGCCTCGTCATCCTCGCCTCGCCCCTGCCCTGGCTCCTTGCAGGGTACTCCGTTTGGTACCTGCTACTCGTGCTTTTTTGTGTGGATTCCGTCATCCTGTATTGTATGTTGCGTGCATACAGACATCCAACCACACAGACGCTGCGTCACATCAACGGCATTCTCAAGATCGCCATGATCCTTGGGATTGTCGCCATTGTTGTCGGCACTGTGACATGATGGTGACCCATGAAGGCACAAACCTACGAATCCATTGAACGACGGATGAAGATCCGTCAAACCGTCTTCCGCGGCGTCCTTCTCGTTCTTCTCGTCGTCGTCTGCATCGCGATCAGCTGGTTCATCACCGATATGGGGTACGATCCGATCGAGCACGAAGGGAGCCTGACGCCCCGGCAGTCCGTCCCCGCCCTGCATGAACTGCCTCTCGCACCTCGAGCGTGAGCTGATCGAAGCAGGGTGCACGCCCCTGGCGGGTGTGGATGAGGCGGGACGTGGTCCGCTTGCTGGACCCGTCACCGCAGCAGCGGTCGTGTTCGACGCGAACACGACGATTGAGGGAATGGATGACTCGAAGAAACTCACCCACGTGCAGCGAGAGGCGCTCGCCGTCGAAATCCGTCGGAAGTCTCTCGCGTACGCCATCTCCGACGTGGATGTGACAGAAATTGATCGGATCAACATTCTCCAGGCGAGTATCTTGGCAATGCATCGGGCGGTGGATGCGCTCGGCCTCGTACCTGCACTCCTCCTCGTCGACGGCAACCGCTTCCATCATCCCCGGCTTCCCTTCCGCACCATCATCAGGGGCGACAGCCTGTGCTTCTCCATCGCCGCAGCCTCCATCCTTGCCAAGGTCCATCGCGACGCCGTGATGGATGCGTACGACCTCGAATGGCCGCAGTATGGATTCGCCCGACATCGGGGCTACGCGACCGCCGCACATGTGGAAGCCCTCCGCACCCATGGTCCCTGCCCCCTGCACCGCACATCGTTCACCGTCCGCGCGCTCGTCGAGCAGGAGCTTCCCTTCGATGATGCACCGCTCACGACTCGACACGGCGCGCGACGGAGAAACCCTCGCCGCTGAGTATCTTGCGCAGCGTGGCTTCCGGATTCTCACGCGCAACTTCCGCTTCCACCACGGCGAAATCGACATCGTTGCACGCGATCATGCGTATACGGTCTTCGTCGAGGTCAAGAGTCGCGGCTCGTTTCGCTACGGTTCTCCGCTTCATGCGGTGACTCCTGCCAAGCAGCGGCAACTCATCCGCGTTGCACGCGGGTGGATGCACGTCCATCGTGTTGCGGAACTCGTCTGCCGCTTCGATGTGGTCGCTGTGGAATTTCATCCCGGCCGCACGGTCATCACCCACATTCCCAACGCCTTCACCGCAGATTCCTGATCATGCTCGACACGCTCGCAACCTGGCATCCCTTCCTCGTGCACTTCGCTGTCGCGTTCACCATCGGGAGCGCCTTCTTCGATGTGCTCGATTTCCTGCGCGCCAGAAAGGGCTACGAAGAGACCGGCTTCCGCCTGATGCTCGCGGCGCTCCCCTTCCTGGTGCTTGCTGTGCTGACCGGCAACCTCGCGGAGACGTCCTTGCTTGCATCCTCCACACATTCCATGCAGATCCTGTTGCTTGAAGACCACAAGATCTATGCGAACATCGCGATCTGGCTGTTCGCGGGTGTGGGATTCTGGCGCGTGTTCCTGCACTACAAGGGTCAGTTTGTGGGGCTGAAAAAGGTCATCTACGTGTTCATTGTCGCAGCCGCGGCGATGAGTGTCTTTCTCGCTGCCCGGAAGGGTGGGGCGATACGCCATGAGGTTCATGCGCCGGTCGCCGTGATCTGCCATCACACATCATCGGAGCATGCATGAACGACAGACCGACTCGCAGCCTTGGAGCGACACGTTCGCAGGCACCTGCCATGACGCCGGCACCTGCCATGACGCCGGCACCTGCCATGACGCAGGCACCTGCCATGTCGCTGGTATTTCCCCTGGCGCTCGCCATGCTGCTGGTCTGCGCGCCGGCACTCTTCGCGCAGGGTTGGGAATGGCAGAACCCGAAGCCGGCCGGCAACGACATCAATGATGTGCTGCTGCTTGCCGATGGACGCGGATTCGCGGTCTGTGATGGCGGCGTCGTCATGCGCAGCTGGGACGCCGGCCGGACCTGGGAATCGCGCCGCCGCTTCAACGACGACCTGCAGCATGTCGAACACACTTCAGATGGGTCGCTACTCCTCACCACTGCACAGGGTTCGCTCTATCGCTCATCGGACAACGGGTGGAACTGGTCGGATGCGCTGGGACTCAGCTACGCTGCCGGGAACACCGACATCGCCGTACTTCCCGGCGGGGATGCGCTCGTGCTGCTCGGCGGTCGGAATCTCTTCCTCAGCTCGCTGCAGGAATCTGTGTGGAACAATGTTGCGGCTCCTGCTGTCGTCCAGTCGGAGTTCTTCAGGTCGATCTCCGTTCGGAGCCGAACGGAATGGTGGCTGCTCAGCACGCGCAAGCTCTATAAAACCACGGATGCCGGCGCGACGTGGAGTGAGGACGACTGGGTGCAGTACCGCGGTTTGATCGATCTGGTATTCACGGACGCGTCGACAGTCTGGCAGCTGCGCGACGGACAGGTGCTGCGCTCCGATGATGCCGGCCGCACATGGAGCGAGATGAATCTGTTCGGGTTCGGCTACAACATCGCCATCGAGACAGGCGCAGCCATGCAGGGCAGCACCTTCATCCTGACACAGGGCGACTATGTGATCAACCGCAGTACCGACGGGGGTGCCACCTGGGATGTCAGCCTGACGAGCATCGCCTTCGGAGATGGATATGCAATGGACATGTCGTTCTCCTCGCGGATGCTCGGCGTGGTCGTCGGTGCAGGTGGCCGCATCCTGCGCACGGACGACGGAGGTCTCACCTGGTCGATCGTGCACGGCATCGGATACATCGGCCGGGTGAGCGACATCACCTTCTTCAACGCCCGCGATGCCTATGCGATCGGCAATTACGCGACCGCCCTCGTCACGACGAACGGAGGCATCCGCTGGTCCGAGCTCGCCCCCCTGCCCGACTGGTATCTCAACTCCTGCAGTTTTCATACTCCGACCAACGGCTTCCTCGCCGCGCAGACGCAGCAGGGCATTGCATCGATATTCGCCACATCCGATCGCGGTCGCTCATGGGTGCAGCGCAGCGTGCTCCCGATCGCCTATGATCCCTTCTTCCCGATCGCCGTGCAGTCTGTGCTCGCCGTGTCAGACAACGATGTCTTCGTCGGAGCATCCATGGGCAATCTCTATCGCAGCAGCGACGGCGGTCGTACGTGGGATTCACTCTTCGTATCCCAGACGCTGGTCAACGAGTATTACACCGGCACCTCGATGCAGCGTGTGTCGCCGGAAACCCTCATCTACTTCTCATTCGCATCGGTCAGCATCTCCACCGACAACGGCACCAGCTGGGTGAACCGCCGCACACCGCAGGGTCGCACACTCGTCGACCCGCACTTCTTCGACACGCGCTCGGGCGTCGGCATCATCGGCGGCTCCTTCGGCCGCACGACCGACGGCGGCACGACATGGAGCCTGTCGAAGGAGTCCGGCCTCTCACAACTTTCCGTCATCAGCAGCAGCGAGTTTGCCGCCTTCAGGGGGGATGCCTCGGAACCGACTCCGTCGGGATTCAGATCGAGCTCGATCATCCGCAGCAGCGACGGAGGCACAACCTGGTCCGAACATCCCTTCGGCGAGCGCGTGAGTCCCGAGGGAATCCACTTTCATACGCTCGACGAGGGCTGGCTCTGGGGATGGTCCGGCATGATTCGCCACACATCCAACGGCGGCGTGGTGCATGTCGCCGACGATGTGCAGGAGGATCCTGCACATCCCTCATACGTGAGCATCATTGATCTGTACCCGCAGCCATTCCACGCAGCACGACATCAGGCACTGACTGTTGGTGTGGATGTTTCGCTGGACCCTGCACGACCCGTCACCATCGAC
This sequence comes from Bacteroidota bacterium, assembly GCA_023432805.1. Classification (GTDB taxonomy): domain Bacteria; phylum Bacteroidota; class Ignavibacteria; order SZUA-365; family SZUA-365; genus JAEYUG01. The sequence continues at coordinate 43,462 of JAEYUG010000129.1, forward strand.
ATCGTCGACGCGCTCGGTCGCGTTCACGCGACCCGGACGTCCACCGCCTCCGGCAAGCGCTATGTCGTCTTTGATCAGCGAGACCTCCCTTCGAGCGGACTGTATCTCGTCCGCGCTCGCCACGGTTCCGAGCAGAGCGCACGTCCGCTGCTCGTTCTTCGCTGAGCACACCGCTTCCCCCCAGAGCCCTTTCCATGACGAAGCCCCCGCGATGCGGGGGCTTCCAATTCATGCCAGCGGTGAAATCAGTTGTGTGTGATTTCCCACGTGTTCGCGCTGTTGAGCATGTCGTCGATGCTGCCGCGGCCTTCCTTCTTGATCACGACGTCGATCTGCGCCTTCATCTCGTCTTCATAAGTGGGACGATCAATGGCGAGGAATACACCGAACGGCATCGGGTAACCCGGCTGGTCGTTGATGTGCGCCATGATGAATGCGAGTTCCTTCGACTTCTCGTCGTAGACGAGCAGGTCGTCGACGCTGTAGTCGGTCAGGGAGACGATCTTGGGGCGGAAACCATCGAGTTTCAAACCCTTGTCATTGTCCTTGCCGAACACGAGCGGCTTGCCATGCTCGATGAAGATCGTGCTGTCGCCGCGGGTCTCCTTCTCGGTATACAGCGAGAACGCGCCATCGTTGAAGATGTTGCAGTTCTGGAGAATGTCCATGTACGACGTGCCATGATGCGCTGCCGCGCGACCGATCACGTACTGCATGTGCTTCGGGTCGCGATCCATGCTGCGGGCAACGAACGTGCCTTCGGCACCGATTGCGACCAGCAGGGGATTGAACGGATGATCGACCGAACCATACGGCGTCGAGCGGGTCTTCTTCCCGTGCTCGGAGGTCGGGCTGTACTGCCCCTTCGTCAGACCATAGATCTGATTGTTGAACATCATGATGTTGATGTCGAAGTTCTTGCGGAGCGCATGGATGAAGTGGTTGCCTCCGATCGAGAGACAGTCACCATCACCCGTGGCCACCCACACCGACAGATTGGGATGCCCGGCCTTCAGTCCAGAGGCAATCGCGAGTGCGCGACCGTGGATGCCGTGGAAGCCGTACGTGTTCATGTAATACGGGAAGCGGCTGGAACAGCCGATGCCCGCGACGAACACGACATCCTCCTTGCGGATGCCGAGCCCAGGAAGCGTCCGTTGCACCTGTGCAAGAATCGAATAATCACCACATCCCGGGCACCAGCGCACATCCTGGTCGGAAGCGAAATCCTTCGCCGTGTAGACGGGGATTTCCATGGCAGGTATCGTCTTTTCGTCCGTGCTCATGTTGTATACTCTCTTTCGGGATTATGACTGTGGTGCGAGAATGGTAAGTGCCTTTTCGTGGATTTCGCTCGGGGTGAAGGGCAGGCCCTGCACCTTGGAGAGCAACTCCGGTTCGATCAGATATGTCGCGCGCAGAATGTATGCGAGCTGGCCGAGGTTGAGCTCAGGCACAAGAATCTTCTTGTAGCGCGCGAGCACATCCTTGAGATTCTTCGGGAAGGGATTCAGATACTTGATGTGCACGTGCGCAACCGAATGTCCTTCACCCTGCAAACGCTCCGTCGCTGCGCGGAGCGCACCATAGGTGCCGCCCCAGCCCACGATCGCGAGATCGCCGGATTCGGGACCGAAGACTTCCTGATCCGGGATGTCATCCTGAATCTTCGCGGTCTTCCGCGCACGCATCTCGCACATGAACTGGTGATTCGACGGCTCATAGTTCACGTGTCCGGTGATGTGCTTCTTCTCGAGACCACCGATGCGGTGCTCGAGTCCAGGCGTGCCCGGTACGGCCCAGGGACGCGACAGATTCTCATCGCGATCATAGGGCTGGTACGTCTCGGGATCCGTTGCATACGGGATGCTGATGTCCGGAAGTTCTGCGGCCTTCGGCAGCAGCCAGGGCTCGGAGCCATTTGCCAGATAGCCGTCGGTGAGCAGTACGACCGGGGTCATGTACTTGAGCGCGATGCGTGCGGCCTCGATTGCCATGTAGAAGCAATTCGCGGGCGAGAATGCGGCGATCACGGGGAGCGGGGCCTCACCGTTGCGACCGAGAATCGCCTGGAACAGATCCGACTGCTCGGTCTTGGTCGGCAGACCCGTGCTAGGACCACCGCGCTGCACGTTCACGATCACGAGCGGAAGTTCAGTCATGATCGCCAGACCAACGGCTTCCTGCTTGAGGGCCATGCCCGGACCGCTGGTCGTCGTGAAGGCAAGCGATCCGCCGTAGGCGGCACCGATGGCCGTACAGATGCCTGCGATCTCATCCTCAGCCTGGAACGTCCGGAACCCAAAGTTCTTGTGACGCGCAAGCTCGTGCAGAATGTCGCTGGCTGGTGTGATGGGATAGCTACCGAGGAAGCCGGGCAGCTGTGCCAGCTCCGCGGCCGCGATGCAGCCGAGAGCCGTGGCTTCGTTGCCCGTCACGTTCCGATATCGTCCCTCGGGAAGCTTCGCAGGCTTGACTTCATACCGCGCCGTGAACACTTCCGTGATCTCACCGAAATTGTAGCCGGCACGCAGGGCGCGCTCGTTGCCTTCGGCGATGAGAGGATTCTTCGTGAACTTCGTGTGGATCCACTCGAGCGTCGTATCCATCGGGCGGTTGTACAGCCAGTACAGCAGTCCGAGTGCGAAGAAATTCTTCGAGCGCGTGATCTCCTTCATGGAAAGGCCGATGCCCTCGAGCGCGTTTGTCGTCAGACGCGTGATGGGCACTTCAATCACCTTGTACCCCTGCAGGGTGTTGTCGGTGAGCGGGTTGCTGTCGTATTTGGCAAGCTTGAGATTCTTGTCGTCGAATGCGTCGGTGTTGACGATGATCAGACCGCCCTCACGCACATCCTTCAGATTGACCTTCAACGCGGCAGGATTCATCGCGACGAGTGTATCGGGGCGATCTCCCGGCGTATGGACGTCCTTGCTGCTGAAGTGAAGCTGGTACCCGGACACACCGTACAGAGTGCCGGCTGGTGCGCGGATCTCCGCCGGATAATCCGGCAGTGTGCTGAGATCGTTGCCTAACAACGCAGTTGTGGTCGTGAATTGCGAACCGGTCAACTGCATACCGTCGCCGGAATCTCCGGCAAAACGAACGGTGACTTCGTCGAGTTCTACGAACTGGACTTTTTTCGTCCCCGTACCGCTGGCGGTTTCAACAGTGGTTTCCATGATGAGCCTGTATGGTACACGTGCAGTGGTGACTCGTGAAAAGGGATGCACCCGAGGTGCGTTTCGTGGCTGCGATTATTGGCGAACCACCCAGACCTTCACCTTGCCGGTGACGTTCTGCTGGAGCTTGACATTGATCGTGTAGATGCCGAGCACCTTGATGGCGTCATCGATCTCGATCTTGCGCTTGTCGATGTCGAAGCCCTTCTCTGTGAGCTTCTCAGCGATCATGTCTTTGGTAACGGAGCCGAAAAGACGATCCTCCTCACCCACCTGCATCGAGATGGTGATGGCATTCTCAGGCTTCTCGAGTTCCGCAGCGAGCCGTTCGGCTTCCCGCAGCAATTTTGTCTGGCGGACTTCGTAGCGTTTCTTCTCCTCGTCGAGCACGCGAACGTTGCTCTTCGTGGCAACATACGCAAGCCCCTGAGGGAGAAGAAAGTTCCGGGCGTACCCGTCGCGCACGGTGACCATGTCACCGATCGCACCTAATGATTCGATATTTTGACGTAAGATGATTTTCATGCTGCACTCCGATCGCGCTGCGTTGGATATCTAAGATACAGGTTATTTGCTCTGTTTCTGGGTCGAAATGAATTCCGACTCGAAGACGGACGGAAAGAAGGGGCTGTCTTCCTCGAAGAACTCGAATCCCTCGTCATCATGAAACGACGAGGTATCTTCGCATTCTTCCAGTGTGGACGCCGTTCCGTTCGTCTTATAATTTTTGTTGAGGAATTGTATTCTGCGCGCCTTCACTTCCAGCACGCTCCGGTTGTTGCCGTCCTCGGCCTTCCACGTGCGCGTCTGAAGTTCCCCTTCCACCAGTACTGCACTTCCTTTCTTCAGACGCTCGCTGCAACTCTCGGCCAATTTGTTCCAGGCCACGATGCCTACATAACAGACATCTTCCTGCCAGAGATTGTTTCGGTCGCGATACCGCCTGTTGGATGCGATGGAAAAGTTGACCACCGGGGTGCTGTTCGACGTCGTCCGAAACACGGGATCCTTCGTGAGGTTGCCCGCGATCAGGACGTAGTTCAGCTCCGGCATCTTCAGATCTGCCATGCTACAATCCTCGTCGATTCGTCATCATCGTGTCGACTGCCGTGTCACGGAAGCTGTCGCGTCCGTTCGAACACCTCATGCTTCGGAGTCGCCTGCACTCTGTGCTGACTTCTCGGCTTCGGTGCCTGCTGCTGCTTCGGCAGCTGCTGCTTCGGCAGCTGCTGCTGCGGCTACGGCGGCGGCGGTCACGGAAGCGGGGACGTTCTCAATCGGCGGTGCGGCTGCAAGAGCGGCACGCCGCTGCTTGGCCTCGAGATCGCGCTTATCGAGTTTCAACGTCAGATGACGCATCACGTTTTCGTCGAGCTTGAGCAGACGTTCCACACGTTCGAGGGAACGACCGTCCATCTCGAACTCCATGCAGATGTAATACCCGTTGTGTTTCTTGGCGATCGGATACGCAAGACGACGTCGACCGATGTGATCGGTGTTCACCATCTCGCCGCCGTTCTTGACAATTGTTTCTTCAACGGCCTTCGCCGTTGTTTCAATCTGTGCATCGTCCAACCCAGGATTGACGATGAACGTGCACTCGTAGTAGGTTTTCATTGAGCCGTAAGCCCTCTGGACTTGTGAAGAAAACGGCCCGGCGCGCGGCCCGCGCCGGGCAGGGGAATGAGAATTATCGTTGGAATGCCGAACTATTTTGCCAAATGCGCAATAAGAGGCGCAATCACCAAAGATACGATCGACATGAGTTTGATCAAAATATTCATTGCCGGACCCGACGTATCCTTGAACGGATCGCCTACAGTATCGCCGACGACAGCGGCCTTGTGCACGTCCGAGCCTTTGCCGCCGAGATTGCCCATCTCGATGTATTTCTTTGCATTATCCCACGCACCGCCTGCATTCGCCATGAACAGTGCGAGCAGTACACCGGCCACCGTGGCGCCTGCGAGCAGGCCGCCGAGTGCAGCGGGACCAAGCAGGAAACCGACGAGTACGGGTGCGATGACGGCGAGAAGTCCCGGGAGAATCATTTCCTTCAACGCGGCACGCGTGGAAATATCTACGCACCGCGCAGCATCCGGTTTGGCCGTTCCTTCCATCAATCCCTTGATCTCACGGAACTGACGACGAACTTCCTCCACCATTGCGAAAGCGGCCTTGCCGACACTCGTCATGGTCATCGCCGCGATCGCGAACGGGAGCATGCCGCCGATGAACAGCCCCATGACGACATTATGGTCGAGGACGTCGATCACGAACTGATGTTCGACTCCCGTCTTGAAATTGATCGTGCTGCTGTACGCGGAGAAGAGAGCCAGTGCCGTCAACGCGGCCGAACCGATGGCGAAGCCCTTGCCGATTGCGGCCGTCGTGTTGCCGAGCGAGTCGAGCTTGTCGGTGATCATGCGAACGTCCTTGCCAAGCTCTGCCATTTCGGAAATGCCACCGGCGTTGTCGGCAATCGGACCGTATGCATCGACCGACATCGTGATGCCCACCGTGGCCAGCATGCCGACTGCGGAGATGGCGATACCGTAGATGCCTGCGGTCTCGAACGCGACAAAGATGGCTCCGCAGATCAGGAGGATCGGCCCGATCACGCTTTCCATTCCCACGGCGAGTCCCGAAATGATATTGGTCGCCACACCCGTCCGGCTCGACTCCGCGATCTTGCGAACCGGTCCGCCCCCCGTGTAATACTCGGTGACGAAGCCGATGAACAGTCCGGCAAAGGCACCGGCGAGCAGTGGCCAGAAAAAGTTCAGCGCGATGCCCAGCGCCTGGATCATTCCATAACTCGCCCCAAGCATGAGCAGCAGCGAAATGATGGTGGAATACCGAAGGGCGGCTGCGGGATTTGAATTGGCGAAGACCTTGATGGAACCGATGCCGATCAGCGACGAGATCAATCCGACCGCCGAAATCACGATGGGAAGCACCATGTAGATCAGCGGATTATCGGCGAAAGGCTGTATGCCGAGATTGGCGGCCGAGGCGGCAATGGCGAGTGAGGCGATGATCGATCCGACGTAGGACTCGAAGATGTCGGCACCCATGCCCGCAACATCACCGACATTGTCTCCGACGTTGTCGGCGATCACGGCGGGATTGCGGGGGTCGTCTTCGGGGATCCCCGCTTCGATCTTGCCGACCAGATCCGCACCGACATCCGCGGCCTTCGTGTAGATGCCGCCGCCTACACGGGCGAACAGGGCGATCGAGCTGGCGCCCATGGCGAAACCGCTGAGCACTTCAGCGTGCTGGGGATTGCCGAAGATCAGGAAGAAGATTCCCACACCGAGAAGACCGATGCTCGCGACGGAGAGCCCCATGACCGATCCGCCGAAGAAGGAGATGACCAGAGCCTGTGCCTGGCCGGAACTGCGCGCAGCTTCCGTCGTCCGCACGTTGGCGCTGGTCGCGGCCATCATGCCGATCAGCCCGGCGAAGACGGAACAGAGGCCGCCTGCTACGAATGCGATGGACGTGTCCCATCCGATGAAGGCACCGAGAAGCACGGCGACAACCACGATGAAGACGGCGAGCACCTTGTACTCGCTTTTGAGGAAGGCCATGGCTCCGACATGTATCTGATCGGCGATATCGCGCATCCGCTCATTGCCTGCTGGCTGTTTCTTCAGGTACAGGAAGATCGCGAGGGCGATCACGAGTCCAACCGCGCCGACGATGGGCGCGAGGAGACCAAGGGTGGCAGAATCCATCATAAGGCTCTGTCCTGACTGGTGGTGGGATGTGTGTTGAAGATGTTCATCGTTCGTTCAATCCCTTGTTCGAGCAGGGAGAGCACGGCCTCGCCGGCTCTCCGGGCCATCTGCGCGACCAGGTCTTTTTCGTCCTTGCGGAACGGTCCGAGTACATAATCCGCTACGTCATCACCCGGAGGTGGAGCACCCACACCACAGCGCAACCTCATGAATGCTGATGTACCGAGTTCGTCGATGAGGGATTGCAGCCCTTTCTGTCCGCCGCTCGAACCGCGGGTGCGCAGACGCAAGGTGCCGGTCGGCAGCGCCGTATCATCACTGATGATGAGAAGCTGACCGGGGGTCAGCCCATGCCTGTCGAGCAGAGCTGAGACGGCGACGCCGCTACGGTTCATGTATGTCTGCGGCTTGCATACGAGGAGCGCATGACGATCCGTGTACACCTGGGCTACATGGGCATCGGATTCCAAACGAAAGTCGCGGACAGCGAACCTGTCCGCGAGCATGTCGATAATCACAAATCCGATGTTGTGCCGGGTATCGGCATATCGGACACCAGGATTTCCTAAACCGACAACACAGAGGTCTAACGTCCTATTGACGGTGTCGCGCGTATCCACGTGTACGCGTGGTGTCGCTTAGTCTGCGTCGACCTTGCCGCGACCGATGACCTCGGGCTCACTCGAACCCTGCGTCGTGCTCGTGTCAGATTCCGTCCGGCCATGACCGATGGTCATGACAGCCTGATCGGCATCCAGCAGCGCTGTCACATTGCCCAGCGGCAGGTCGGCGATGGTCACGATAGCACCGATCTCCATGGCCGAGATGTCGATGGCAACATGTTCGGGCATGTCGCCCGGCAGGCACTCGACTTCGATCTTGTGGAGGATGTGATTGAGCACACCACCGGCACGCACACCGGGGGAGCTTCCCTCGAGCACGATCGGAACCTCGATGCGAATTTTCTCGGTCATCACCAGACCCTGCAGATCGAAATGCACAACCTTGTCGGTGATGGGGTCGAACTGCACTTCGCGAAGTACACATTTTTCCTTCGTGCCGTCGCTGAGGCGAAGATCGACAATGTGGGTTTCCGCCGTGTGGATCAGCGGACGCAGATCGAGGGCGCGAACGTCGATGGCGATGTTCTTCTCGTTGTGAAGATAGAACACACCGGGTACCCGTCCTTCGCGGCGGATCTGATGCACGGCCGCACGGCCTTTCGGTGTGCGAATGTTGGCGTTGAGGATGATTTCAGCCACGTCTCTACTCCTGAATCGGAACTACATGATTTTGTCTTTGTCGGTATCGAACAGCGAACTGATCGACTGATGCAGATGCGTTCGCTTGATCGCCTCCGCGAAGATTTTGGCAACGGACTTGATCTCGACCAGCCCCGTCTCCGCCATTGCAGGACGCAGGGGGAGCGTATCCGTCACAAATATTTTTTTCACACCGCTCTCAAGGATCCGGGTCGGAGCCTCGCCTGAGAAGATTGCGTGGGTGCACGCACCGTACACATCCTTCGCACCGGCTTCCTTGAGCGCCAGCACTGCGTTCTTGAAGGTGCCACCCGTGTCGATCATGTCGTCGACGAGAAGCACATTCTTGCCGTCGACGGTGCCGATGATGTTGAGCACCTCGGCAACATTCTGCTGGGGACGCCGCTTGTCGAGCACGACCAGATCAGCCTCGAGCCGCTTGGCGTATGCACGCGCAAGTTTGATGCCGCCGACATCGGGCGAGACCACCGAAAGGTTCGGGATCCTGCGACGACGCATGTACTTGAGGAACACCGCCGACGCATAGAGGTGATCGAAGGGGATGTCAAAAAATCCCTGGATCTGCGCCGCATGCAGATCCATCGCGATCACCCGGTCCGCACCGGCACTCGTCAGAAGATTCGCGATGAGCTTGGCCGAAATCGCCACGCGGGGTTGATCCTTGCGATCCTGTCGTGCATATCCGAAGTAGGGCATCACGGCCGTGATCCGGCGCGCAGATGCGCGGCGGGCTGCGTCGATCATGATCAGCAGCTCCATGAGATTCTCGGCCGGGGGATTCGTGCTTTGCACGATGAACACATCGCGGCCGCGGATGTTCTCACGGTATTTGACCCACAGCTCTCCGTCGCTGAACGACTTTATTTCGCACACGCCAAGCGTCTCGCCGAGATGACGCGCGATGTCGCGTGCGAGCGGAGTGTTGGAGCGACCGGAAAAGACGAGCATGCGTGAATTGGCGATTGAGGGGCGTTGGCAATGATTGCTGGGGCGGCTGGGTTCGAACCAGCGAGTGTCGGCTCCAAAGGCCGATGCCTTACCACTTGGCTACGCCCCAGTGGTACGCGTTTGCGTGCTGCAAAACGCTCTAGAACAACGAATATACGTGCAATCTTTGAGAGCGGCAACTCGAAAATTGAAGTTCCCGTTCCCGGTAGGCCGAACGAAGCGGTCTTCGGGACGTTGATGCAAGAGTATTGTGAAATGACGAGCAGCTGGGTCTGCCACCATTGTCGGCTTCCCCTCGTCATTATCCGGCACGAATGATTATTCGCCGCGAATGAGCCGCTCCGCCAGCCGACGGTCGAGTCCTGCTGCGAGGATCCCGGCAGCGGCTGCGTCGATGTCGTAGGCGAGCCGTACGATGTCACAACTGCCCGCAACGGTGTCGAGAACGCAGAAGGCGAGACGGTTGTCGCCGTCCCGCGGTTGACCGACACTGCCGACATTGATCAGAAACCGATGTTCGCTGTCGTACTCGCGCATGTGAGGATCGAGGGCGAAGATATACGGCCGGTGTGAGTGGCCGACGAAGCACACGCGTTCGGAGAATGCCTGTGCCTGCTGCTTGGCTTCCATGGCGGTGAGTATGTAGCGCATGCGCTCGGGATGGTCGGGCGAGGCATGCACAAAAAGCATAGTGTCGATGCCGAGCCTGTAGGGCAGGGTCTTGATGTAGGCCTTGTCTGCAGGAGAGAGTTGCTGCGCCGTCCACACAATCGCCTTCGCGGCGTGGGAGTTGAAGTCCCGTCTCGCCGGGATGTTCACAGCCGCAAAATCATGATTGCCGAGCACGACGTATTCGGTGCGGGAGCGCACGAGGTCGAGGCATGCGACCGGATCCGATCCATAGCCGACGATGTCTCCCAGACAGACGATCCGGTCGATGTCGATCGTGTCGATGTGGGCGAGCGCCGCAGTCAGCGCAGGAAGATTGCCGTGTATGTCGGAAATGATGGCGTAGCGCATGGGGATCTGCGAAGGAACCCGAACCTACGCATCACCATGTGCACATGCAAGACGAGACAGGATGGTTGAAGCTGTCGCGGTGGGGACCTCGGTTCATTTTAACCGGATCTGCTGCTTTCGTAGATTGACCGGCTGAAGACCATGCGCATCCCCACCCTCCTTCTCCTTCTCTTCGTCGGCATTGCGGCTCAAGCCTCCGCACAGTCGCGTTCGCTCGTGCGTGTGATCTACGCCGACAGTCTCGTCTCACGGATGCAGGGCGACATGCAGCTGCGCGAGCTGGTGGGACGCGTGCGACTCGAGCAGGAGAATGTCGTGATCACCTGCGACCGTGCGCTTCAGAACATCGACCGCAATACAGTGGATCTCGAGGGCAATGTCGTCATCACACAGGACACCCTCGTGCTGCGATCGCGTCGCGGGACCTACGACGGCAACACGCGCACCGCACGCACCGGCGACGGCATCGAGATCCGCGACGGACATCTGACTCTGCGCGCGGATGCAGGCTGGTACGAGGCCGATGCGAAAATCGCGCAGTTCCGTTCACGCGTGCATGTGCGCGATTCGAGCGCGACGATTACCGCCGGATCGCTGCGCTATGACCGCGACAGCGCGCGCGCGACGGCGTGGACCGATGTGCAGGTGCATTTCAGCGCAGAGCGTGCAGTGATCACCGGTGATTCGGTGATCCACTTCACCGAACGACGCCACAGCTTCTTCCCCCTGCGTCCCCGGCTCTGGCAAATCGACACAACCGTCGTCCGACGCGACAGCCTGACCGGTGCCGCCGATTCCGTGCGCCTCGACACGCTGTTCATGGCAGCCACACGCATGGAAGCGTATCGCGATACGAGCAATCGCTTCCTCGCGATGGGTGCGGTCGAAATGGTGCGCGGCGCACTCTCCGCACGCGGCGAGGAGGCACGCTTCCTTCGCAACGACAGTGTGCTGATTCTCCGCACCATGCCGATCGTCTGGTACGAGCAGAACCAGCTCACGGGTGACTCGATAGCGGTGGGACTCTCCGACGGGCACGTCGACTACACGCATGTGACCGGCAGCGGCTTCAGCGCCTCGCAGAGCAAGCCCACGGCGAGCGACACGCTCGCACCTCCGGGACGCTACGACCAGACGTCCGGCAAGTCCATCCACATCCGGTTCCGCAACGACAATGCCGATCGCATCGTCGTCGACGGCACCGCCACGAGCCTGTACTTCCTCTTCGATGGACGCGCGCTCAACGGTGTGCGCCGTGAAAGCGGCGATCGCATCATCATCGACTTCGACGACGATGGCAGGGCCGACGAGATCCGCACGCTCGGCGGCGTCGAGGGCACCTACTACCCCGAGAAATACGTCACCGGACGCGAGTCCGACTACAATCTCGAGGGGATGCGCTGGCGGGAGGATCGCCCCGCAATGCTCCCCTTCCCAGCGGATCCACCGGCACGCTGAGCCGCTGCCCGACGACCAGATCCCACTCCTATGAATACATCCCCCCTTCCCGCACAACCCGATCTCGGCGACATCCGGGCACATTTTCCCTTTCTGGACAGCGGACGCATCTGGCTCAACCATGCGGCCACGTCGCCGTGGTCGACCGACGTGATGGCCATGCTCGATCGGCTGCGCGCCATCACCGCGCACGGCGAGATCGACTGCTATACCGATGCCATCGGGGTGCTCACGCGCACACGGGTGATGGCGGCTGCGATGATGGGCGCTGACGCGCGGGATGTCGCCTTCACGTCGAACACGTCTGAAGGTCTCAACATTCTTGCCTCCGGCCTCGTGTGGAAGCCGGGGGACCGCATCGTCCTGGTCGACAGGGAGTTCCCCTCGAACATCTACCCGTTCCTCAATCTCGCGCGGCTCGGAGTGGAGATCGATTTCGTCGAACAACACGATGGCATGGTGCCGGTCGAGGCGATCGAACGCGCGCTCACACCGCGTACGGTGCTCGTGGCGGTAAGCTGGGTGCAGTTCCTCTCAGGATACGTCGTCGATCTGAATGCGCTCGGCACTCTGTGCCGCGCGCGCGGGGTCCTGCTGTCGGTGGATGCAATCCAGGGACTCGGCGCGATTCGACTCGACCTCACGCGCACACCGGTGGACTTCCTCGCAGCCGGCACCCAGAAGTGGCAGATGGGTCCCCTCGGTCTGGCCATCATCGTCGTACCACCCGCCACGCGCGAGCGGATCTCGCAATCGCATCTCGGCTGGCTCAGTGTCGACGAGGCGTGGGATTTTTTCGACTATCGCGTCGACCTGCTCGACGATGCCCGTCGCTATGAAAACGGGACCTTCAACGCGATGGGGGTCTACGCGTACCATGGTGCCCTGTCGCTGTTCGAATCCGTCGGCCACGACTGGATCGACCGCCGGGTGCGTGCCCTCGCCACGCGTGTGTTCGATCACGCGCACGCGCGCGGCTACGCACTGCGCACACCCGCTGACGCCGTCCGACGGGCGGGCATCGTGACCTTCGCACATCCAGAGGCCGATCGGATTGCAGCCACGCTGCACGACAGACGCATCGACGTGTCGTCGCGCGCGGGACATCTGCGCATCGCGCCGCACTTCTACAACACCGACGATGAGGTGGATACCGCGATGGAAGCCATCGCGGAGCTGCTTCCCTATTGATCAGTGTGGTCGCTGCGGCTGCGCACGCGCAACAGCAGATCGAGCACCTCACGCACGGCACCGCGTCCCCCCGCCCGCGAGGCCACGTAATGTGCGGCCATCTTCACCGACGACTGCGCGTTCGACGGCGTGGCCGCAAAACCCACACGCCGCAGGATCGGGAGATCGAACACGCTGTCGCCCATGTAGGCGACCTCGTCGTCGGTCAGGCCGTACTCCTCGACGAAATGGCGATAGGGTGCCAGCTTGTCGAGGTTCTGCTCGTAGATGTCACTGATGTCAAGTTCGCGCGCCCGCGCTATCACGAGGTCGGAATGTCCCCCGGTGATGATGCCCACGCGCACACCGATTTCCTGCACAGCCTTGATGCCATGCGCATCCATGATGATGATCGTGCGTTCGTCCGCATCATGCACTTCGGCGTGTTCACCACCGTGCGTGAGCACACCCTCGACATCGAGCAGGAATGCATTGATGCGCAGCAGGCGCGTGAAGAGCGCGGGAGTGAGTCTGTCTTCGTGCTGGAACATGGTGTTACCGCCCTGCTCCCTCCGTCGGCGCATCGGGCGGGAAGCGATGGCCGCGCACGGCGGCATCCACTGCGAGCACGCCTTCGAGCACCCGCTCGATCTCGGCGAGCGGCAGCTGACTGGCAGCATCGCTGCGCGCATGCGCAGGATCCGGATGCGTCTCCATGAACAGCGCGTCGATGCCGACGGCGGCGGCGGCGCGCGCGAGCGGCGCGATGTATTGGGGGCTTCCCCCGCTGTGATCGCCGACCGATGGTGCCTGCACGGCATGGGTCGCGTCCATCACAACGGGATATCCCAGCGACCGCATCACGACGAGGGCACGCATGTCGACAATCAGATCGTGATATCCGAAACTCGTACCGCGCTCGCAGACGAGGATGCGGTCGTTGCCGGTCGAGGCCACCTTGGCCGCGGCATGGCGCATGTCTTCGGGCGCCATGAACTGCCCCTTCTTGATGTTGATCGCCCGGCCCGTCTCCCCGGCGGCGAGCAGCAGGTCGGTCTGGCGGGAAAGGAAGGCGGGGATCTGGAGGATGTCTGCAACGCCGGCTGCGGTGCGTGCGTCTTCCGGTGCGTGGATGTCGGTGACGATCGGAAGCCGGTACTCGCACTTGACATCGTCGAGGATGCGCAGGGCGGCTTCGTCGCCGAGTCCCTGAAATCCAGACATGCTTGTCCGATTTGCCTTGCGGAACGACGACTTGAAGACGAGCGGCATGCCGAGGCGTTCGCACACGCGCACGAGGTGTTCGGCGGTGTGGAAGATCATGTCGCGGGACTCGACGACGCAGGGTCCCGCAAGCAGGACGAGCGGTGCGTCGCTTCCGATGGGAATGTCGGCGACGGTGAGGGGTGCGGGGCGCGGGGTCTGCATGTCAGCTGCCTGCCTTTCCCTCGATTTCCTCCTGCAGTCGCTGTGTGCGATCGGCGAGCTTGAGGCGCTCGATCAGATCACCGATCTCTCCATTCACGATCTCGTGGAGGTTGTAGACGGTGAGGCCGATGCGATGGTCGGTCAGACGGTTCTGGGGGAAGTTGTATGTGCGGATCTTGTCGGAGCGGTCGCCGGAGCCGACCATGGAGCGGCGTGCGGCGCTCTGCTGCGCGTTCTGTTCGGCGAGTCTCTGCTCGTAGAGGCGTGCGCGCAGCACCTTCATCGCCTTCTGGCGGTTCTTGAGCTGCGAGCGCTCTTCCTGGCAGGTGACGACGATGCCGGTCGGGATGTGGGTCATGCGCACTGCTGTCTCGACCTTGTTGACGTTCTGGCCGCCCTTGCCGCCGGCACGGTAGATGTCGATCTTCAAATCGTTCTCCGCAATCTCGACGTCGACATCCTCCACCTCGGGCAGCACGGCCACGGTGGCGGCAGAGGTGTGGATGCGTCCGCTGGCCTCGGTGGCTGGCACGCGCTGCACACGGTGTACGCCGCTTTCGAATTTCATCGAGCCGTAGACGTCGTCGCCGGTGAGCGAACAGGTGATCTCTTTGATGCCGCCCGCTTCGGCCTCGGAGAGGCTGATGACTTCGAGCTTCCAGCCCTTGAGTTCTGCGTAGCGGCTGTACATGCGGTACAGATCCCCTGCGAACAAGGCTGCCTCCTCGCCGCCCGTGCCTGCTCGGATTTCGAGGATGACGTCACGGCTGTCATTCGGGTCCCGCGGAATGAGCAGCACCTTGAGCTCCGCTTCGGAAGCCGTGATGGCCGCTTCGATTTCATCGAGTTCGCCGCGCGCCAGGTCGACGAGTTCGGAATCGCCTTCGTTGGCGATGATGTCCCGATGCCCGGCACGGTCGCTGCGCAGGCGTTTGAAGTGGAGGTATTCGGAGATGATCGGCTCGAGCTGGCGGCGCTCGCGGGCCAGGGTGCGGAAGCGGGTCTGGTCGCCGACAAGGTCGGGACTGCTCATTTCGTGGCTGATTTCCTCGAAACGCTCGACGGCGGCATCCAGTTTATCAAAAAGGGAATCCATGTCACTGCATGTGGTTGCAATCACGCAATATACTCACCCGGCGGTTTGCAATCATGGCGGAGGGTCGAGGGCGGGGTTTTTCCCTCGCAGGTGCAACGTTTCGGTACTTCGCGTGTCTACCTTGAAAGCAGAATTCACATGAAGGAAAATGACTTTTTGCTTGCGTTTGTACGGACTTTTCAAGTAATTGGATCTGGATGAAAAGGAGTGTCCCCTATGAACATCAGATATACCGTTTCCGTTGTACTCGCCACCATTGCGCTTGTTGCGTGGATGCCCTTTTCGGCCTCCGCACAGACGCTCAACCTGCGTGGCGTGAAGACCGAGGTGTCGACGACACCCGGTGATTTCGTCGATGCATATGGCGAGGTGAAGAACCTGACGACCAGTCAGCAGCGGGTGCGGGTGCTCCGTACGAAGAACAGCATCCCCGATGGATGGAGCTCTTCGATCTGCTTCGGCATCGAGTGCTACGCCCCGGCTGTCAGCGACCTTACGGTGACCCTGGGTCCCGGTGAAACCGCAGTGCTGAAGGTGACGTTTGAAACCTCGCAGATCGGCGGTGAGGGTGAAGTGGAAATGCATGTCTCGAATGCCTCAAATCCTTCGGAAGACTACTCGATCCAGTTCAAGGCCCGCGCATCGAGCACCTCGTCGACCGACCGCGTTTCGTCGATCCGTTCTCTGCAGTTGTCGCAGAACTACCCCAATCCCTTCTCGCTATCGGAAGCACCCTTGACCACGATCGGCTTCACGAATCCGAAGGCCGGTGCGGTGATGGTGAAGGTGTACAATTTGCTGGGACGCGAAGTGCGCACGCTGGTCAACGAGTTCAAGCCGAGTGGCTCTTTTGTCGTCACGTGGGATGCACGCGACAACCACGGTGCGTTGCTCCCCCCGGGCATCTACATTTACAAGCTGATGAGCGGATCGAACAATCTGACCCGGCGCATGGTGCTCTCGCGGTAGCATGCCGCTTCCCCTGAATCGTGAAGGCAGTCAAAAATGGCTGCCTTCTTTTTTGGGGTCCGCCGATTCTCTAATTTCCCTCGGCTTGTAACAGACGCTTCAGGTAAGCATGTGAGCACCCATTTCAAAGTCCCCTTGCCGCGAGTCCATCACATATCGTTCGCAGTTCTTGTGCTGCCGCTGCTGTTCGCAGCGGTGACGCTGTCTGCATGCGGTCCCACCCCGCATGCGATTCTGTCGGCATCGCAACCGGCCACCACGCCGCATCTGTCCTCCACGCCGCATCTGTCGTCAGCACCACCCCTGCATCCGCACTCCGGGTTGCAGCGTATCGCGGCGACGGGAGCATCTTCGATGCCAGACGCTGCTCGCAAAGAAGGTTCCGGCACCGGCTTCGCTCCCCTTGGCGATGTGGCACGGGATGCGGAGCTCGTGCTGTACACGCATGGTGCCGCCCTCGTCAGCTTCGCGGTCGACCGGTGGGAGCTGACGGCCCGTGGCGTCCGAGGGCATGCCATGATCCAGACGCAGGACGGCCTCGCGTTCGAGACCGACACCACGATCGCCTATGGCGACGTTGCCTCCGCCGCGAGCGGATCGGGACGCGGCACTCTGCTCAGCCAGTTCCTGCTCACGATTCTGGGTGTGATTCTGGTCATCGGCCTTGCCGCCATCATCCTCTACGCTGCGTTCCTCGCAACGGATCGCTGAGCCGCGGGCCGCGCACACGACCCCGCACATGAACACGGTATCATCCCTTCTCGAGCAACTCGCTGCAGCCTTTCCTCTGCGCACCCTCGAGGTGACGCTTGCATCCCGTACCATTTCCCTGAAGACCGCGCGTGACATCGACGCACTGCTCGACGGCATCTCCGCCGAGCAGTTCCGCGTCGACGAAAGACTCCCCTACTGGGCGGAGCTCTGGCACAGTGCCGTCGCCCTGTCGCTGATGCTCGAGGAACAGCCCATGCTCGTTGCGGGACGCAGGGTTCTCGAACTGGGGTGCGGACTCGGGTTACCCGGCATTGTTGCAGCGCAGCTCGGGGCCCGCGTGACGATGTCGGATTTCGACGAGGTCGCGCTTGTCGCAGCCGAGCTCAATCTTCGAACGAATGCGCCGGATGCCGAGGTGCATGTTCTCCCTCTGGATTTTCGGATGCCTCCTTCCGAAACATGGGATGTGCTCATCGCGGCGGATGTGATCTACGAACGCCGCTTCATCGATCCCCTCATCGGATGCATCGATGCCTGTCTTTCAGATCAGGGACGCCTGTATCTGGCGGAACCCAACCGTCAGATCGCGACCGAATTCTTCGATCGTCTCGCTGTGCGCGGCTTCCGCGACGAGGTGCGTTCCATCACCGCGTTTCTGCATCAGCGAAGCGTCGAGGTTTCCATCCACACCATATCCCGCACCCACGCGAATCGGCGGATGTCATGACCTCGCATCTCCCCGCACTGCTGCTCTGCATGTGCATGCTCGCTCCTGCCCTGTGCGCGCCCGCGGTGCTCGCACAAGGACGTGTGCGCGGTATCGTGCGTGATGCCGATTCGCGCGAGCCGCTGCAGTTCGCGAATATTCGCGTCGACGGCACGATGCATGGAACAACAACGGACCGCGACGGCCGCTTTACGCTGAGCGTGTCGGAGGAGCATGGCACCCTTGTCACATCGTACATCGGATACCGTACGGTGCGAACCAGCTTCCAGTCCGGTGACGGCGAACTCGTGATCGCGCTGCCTCCGAGCAGCGTCTCCATGCCGGAGGTCACGGTCACACCAGGCGACAATCCCGCCCTCCGCATCATTCGCAATGCCATCGAGGCGAAGGCCCGGCGCAGGGAGCGACTCGAACGCTACAGGTTGACATCGCACTCGAAGATCGTGGTGACTGCTTCGAACATGCAGGGCGTGCCCGCGATGCGCGGTGTGCAGGGCGACTCGTCGCTTACGGCAATCATGGAGACACAGACCGACGCCTTCTGGTCCGCTCCCGACCGCTACAAGGAAGTGGTGAAGGCGCGCAAGCAGACTGCCTTCATTCCGGCACGTGCAAACATCATCAGCAGTGCATTCTTCATCATCGACTTCTCTGCCGATGCAATCTCGATCGGCGACCGGGGGGCGATCACGGGACCGATCTCCGAGGCGGGACTGCGCCAATACACCTACACACTTGCCGGCAACCGCGAACTGGACGGCCGCTCCGTGCATCAGATCGACATCACCGCCCGCGACGACGTGGATCCCCTGCTCGATGGGTCCCTCTACATCGCCGACAGTACATGGGCGCTGACCATGGTCGATGTGGCGCTCAACGACGCCGCGCTCCCCACATTCTTCACGCGACTTGCCTTCCGGCAGAATTTCCGCCTCTTCGGCGACCAGTTCTGGATGCCGGTCGATGTCGCCGTCGATGCCGACGTGTCCGTCTCGATGCTGATCTCCGTCGACCTCGCCGTCACCGGTCTTTCGGTCTTGCAGGATTATGCGATCAATGGCGCAGCGTTCGACGATGTGTTCGACCGCACCGTCATCCATGTCTTGAAGGAAGCTGATCAACGCGATTCGAGCTGGTGGCTTGCTCGCACGATGATCCCGACCACCGATGCGGAAGCTGCCGCGTACCGCAAGGCCGATAGTATCAAGGTGGCGATCGACTCGGCGCGAAACGAGTATGGCCTGGGAAACGCGCTCACCGGCAAGGAGTTTCGATGGGATGACACGCGCCTGGCAGTACCGGGCGTGCTGTCGCTCTACCGCTTCAATCGGGTGGAGGGACACGCTCTGGCAGCTGCGTTCCGCTTGCGCCAGCCTTTTTCGCTCGTCTCAGGAGCCTCGCTCGACGCAGCCTATGGGGTTGATGACCATCGTTGGAAGATGGATGGCTCGATGACGCTCCGGGTGTGGGATGCTCCCCGCGTGAGCATGTCGCTGCGGGGATTCGATCACCTCACCGACATCGATGAAGATACCGACCTGTGGAACACATTCAATTCCACGGTCTCGAACATCTTCGCCAAGTACGATTACAAGGATTATTTCTACCGCACAGGTTGGGAATTCAGCGGATATGCCGATCTTTTATTCCTGTTCCCCACACGCGTTAGTGTCTCGCGCGTGCTCGATCGCAGTGCACACGTACACTCGCATTGGAGCCTGCTGCGTCGCGACTGGCCTGCACGTGACGTGCCCGCCATCAACGACGGGAGTACACTCCGCGTCTCCGTGTCGACAAGCTTCGACGACCGGGATCTCATCGACAATGCCGGCACTGTACGCCGCTTCGGAGCGCGTGCACATGTGCCCTCGCTGGGCATGTCGCTGATACGCAGTGAATATGCCGGCTCGACATACGATGCCATCGTGGCCAGTGCTTCACTGCGGGGCTCTGTTCCATTCGACACATGGGGCGAGTCGCGGTATCGTCTGGGCATCGACATCTCGTCGGGTCCCCTCGTCACACAGCAACTGCTCAATCTCTCCGGCAGCGTGGAGTATTTCAGCGGCGACTGGCGCTTCCGCACCATGGCTCTGCGTGAGTTCGGGGGGGCGAAGCGTGCCTCGGCGTTCTTTTCCCACAATTTCGGTGATCGGATCTTCCGCCTGCTTGGTCTGCCGTTGCTCAACCGCAGCGGCTGGGGATTCCTCATCTTCGCCGCGGCGGGATGGACACAGACCGACGCAGTGACCCGCGCGCTGCTCACGGTTCCGACGCGCGATGCATCAGTGCCATATTACGAAGCCGGATTCGGCATCGATCGCATCTTTCTGCTTTTCCGTGTCGATCTGGCGTGGCGGCTTTCGCATGTACGCGATGGTCACAACTTCTCCATCGGCATCTCCTCTCCCCTCGTGGCATTCTAGGCAATCCTTCGGGATTTCCTCGCGCCTTCATCGCACCTTCCGATGCGTTCGCCTTCCCCCGCGGCAGAACAATGACGACGGAACCCTGACAGCGTCAGCACTCCGTCGCCGATGGATTGACAGCCGGTGTTCCGTCGAATGGCTGACACGAACCCGGCCAGCCGATCATCTACTTTTTCATGAGTGACGCGTATCGCCCTTCCTTGAATCCCCTGCGCACGCGGAGCAATCCCTTGATGTCGTCGGTTGCCGTTTTGACGATCTTCACACGGGTATCGAGATCCTCGATCCACTTGACCGGCACATCGAAGATGCGGTATCCACATTTCTCCCCGATGATCAGCAGTTCCGAATCCCAGAACCACACATTGTCCTCGATGTGGGGCATGAGCGTTGCAATCACATTCCTGGAGACCGCCTTGAATCCGCACTGGGCATCCGAGAACCGCGTATTGAACATCACCTTGATCATCAGATTGTAGCTGCGCGAAATGAGTTCGCGCTTGAAACTGCGTGTTGTGTTCGCACCGCGCATGAGTCGCGAACCCGTCCCGATGTCGTACCCCTTGTGCGCCAACGCATCGATCATCGGCGGGAACGACTCGAGATTCGTCGACAGATCGACGTCCATATACGAACAGATGTCTGCATCGGATCCCAGCCACGATTGCTTGAGCGCGCGCCCGCGCCCCTTCTGCTCGAGGCGGCGATACTGCACACGCGTATGCGCTCCAACCAGTTCGCGACCGACGTCCTGCGTTCGATCAATGGACGCGTTGTCGGCGATCTCGATCGTCCAGTCGTACGCCTGCATGCGCGCAGTCAGAAACGCGTGCAACGCGGGAATGCTGACAGGCAGCGCACGTTCTTCGTTGTAGACCGGGATGGTGACGAGCAGTTTCATATGCGATCAATCGTGAAAACGGGTGTCCCAAGCTAGCGACTCCCCTGTGCTTTTCCAAGCTGGGACGATGTCAGAGGATGTATCTGTCGGAAAACTTGAGACTGCGCGTGCGGGTGTCGAGCACCACGCGCGCACCCATCGGAAGCGTCAGCTTGTCGGAGGTATGCCCGTGAGGGAACCCCGTGAGGACGGGGATGCGCAATGGCGTGAAATATTCTGCGAGAACCTCGGCCAGATCACGGTCGGGCTCGGCGGGCGTAACCGAGGTGAAACGTCCCAGCACCGCTCCCGCGATGCGCGAAAGCACACCGGCAAGCTGCAGCTGACAGAGCATGCGATCGATGCGGTAGACAGGTTCGCCGACATCCTCCAGAAAAAGGATGGCGCCATCCCATATTGGCGCATAGGGCGTCCCGAGCATGGCCGTGACAAGCGCGAGATTTCCCCCGAGCAGCACGCCGTGCGCCGCTCCCGCGACGAGGGTCGACACACCGCTCTCACGTGCGGACAGCCGTGTTGCCGAACCTGAAAGCACATCCCACATGCTCTTCTCTGTGCGCTCCGGCGACGGATGCGCCAGCTCGGCAGCAACCATCGGTCCCGCGAATGTGACGAGCCCGGTCTTTCTGTGGAGCGCAAGCGAGAGAGCGGTGATGTCGGAGAACCCCATCACGATTTTCGGCCGACGCCGAATGAGCGCGTAATCCAGATGCGGAAGAATGCGCATGGTGCCATACCCGCCGCGTGTGCAGAAGATCGCGTCGACACCGTCCCGTCGAAACATCTCCATCAGATCGTGGGCGCGGTCGTGATCGCTGCCAGCAAGATAGCCATTCGAGTCCCTGATATGTGCCCCGCAGACCACCGTGTACCCACGTTGCTCCAGCAGACGGATCCCGTCATCGATGCGCGAGGAGGGATGCGCCGGACTCGCTGGAGCCACCACGCCGATGGTCGCTCCAGCGCGAAGTCTGTGTGGAAGCAGTGGTGTCGCCATGCGTACGGGGTCGTTACTGCAGAAGCGACAGTCGCTGCAGGACCGCGCGAAGTGTATCCCTGTTGGCGACCCCCATCGGAACCAGCGGCAGCCGGAAGGAATCGACAATCAATCCCATCATTGCCAGGGCCGTCTTCACGGGAATCGGGTTCGATTCGATGAAGTTCGCCTCCATCAATTCCAGCAACGTGTAATGCAGTGGGCGTGCCCGCTCGAAGTTCCCCTCCAGAGCGGCATGGGCCATTGCGCAAAATGCTTCCGGAACTTCATTCGAGATGACGGAAATCACCCCGTCGATACCGACTGCACACTGTGCAAGCACGAGGTTGTCGTCACCCGACAGTACGCTGAATGAATCCGGTCGTGACTGGATGATCTCCATGAGCTGGCTGAAGTTCGCAGACGCCTCCTTGGTTGCGACCACCCATTCCAGCGCTGCGATGCGTAGCTGCGTGGCGGCTGTCATGTTGCTCCCGGTTCGGCCTGGGACATTATAGAGCACAACGGGGTGCTGCACAGCCTCGGTCACTGCCTTGTAATGCTGGATGAATCCTTCTTGTGTCGGCTTGTTGTAATAGGGTCCGACGACGAGCAGTGCCGTTGCACCAGCCGATTTTGCGATGAGTGCGAGCTCGATCGTGCGAGCCGTCGAATTCGAGCCTGCGCCTGCGATGACCGGCACGCGTCCTGCCGCGGATTCGACGACAGTTGATACGACGGCCTCGTACTCGGCTTCAGAAAGCGTCACAGCCTCGCCTGTGGTTCCGCATGGAACCAGCATGTCCACTCCCCCTGCGATCTGCCGGTCAACCAGCATGCGCAACGTCGACAAATCGACCGCCCCATCCTGTGTGAACGGAGTGACGAGTGCCGTGCCGACACCTTTAAACATGTTCGAATTCATTGAGCATATCCTCGATGGAGTAGAGACCTTTTCTTCCGTGAATCCACGACGCGGCGAGCAGCGCTCCCTCAGCCAGTCCACGCCTGTTGCGAGCGGTATGGGTAAGTGTGATGCTGTCGGCCAGACTGTCGAACTGCACCGCATGCTGCCCAGGCACAGCTCCTACTCGTGTGGATGAAACATGGAGCACATCGTCAGGCACGGGACCACTCGGCAGCATTGATATCCATGACCGCTTTCGGGTCAATGTCGACAGGAGGGCTTCAACGGTGGTGAGTGCAGTCCCGCTCGGCGCATCGATTTTCTGACGATGGTGTACTTCCGTAATCGCTGCATCGTATTGCGCGTGATTGTTGAACAGCCGCCCGGCTTCGCGCACCAGCGCGAGGAACACATGCACGCCGATCGAAAAATTGGACGCATAAATGAGCCCAATCCCACGCTCTTCAACGATGGCCCGCACCTCATCAAGCCTGTCATACCAACCCGTCGTACCGACGACAATGTTCTTACCGAATCCTGCGAGCGTGCGGATGTTGTCCACCGTGGCATCCGGCGCCGTGAACTCGATGCAGACATCCGACCCCTCCAACACTGACCGCTCGAGTGCATGCACATTCCCGAAGCTCTGCACATCGATGATCGCATCGACGGTCATGCCTTTGTTCATCGCAACTTGTTCCAACTCCCGTCCCATCTTCCCATAGCCGATGAGCGCGATCGACGGGGTGCGTCCTTCATGTGTTGTCATTGCTGAGCCGGGAGAATAGTCTGACATACAGTTCCACCGCTTCATGCAGCGCAGCATACTCAACGTGCTCGTGATCGGTATGCGCGTCATGAATGCTTCCAGGACCGACAAGAAGCGGCGTGCCCATGGGTCGCAGGTAGGGGATGTCCGTGCCGAATGAAACAGATGTTGTGGGAAATCCCTCGGGCGCGTACATGCGTTGCGGATCATTTTCCGCGTGGAACGCAAGCCGCCCTCGGAAGCCGACGATGTCGTCAACATCGTGCTTGCGACGAGCGAGCGAGTCGACAATACGATGCAGAATCGTGGCTCGTGCCCTGTCTGCGAAGACATTGGGAGCAACGCCACCACCGATCATTCCGACGTTGAGTGTTGATGGACCAAGTACCTCGTCGCTTCCCCAGTCATGCGCACGGAGGTCCGCAATGATGTCCAGCAGGGTATGAATGGCGGACGTCCCCATGTCCGGGTAGGCCGAATGCGCTGCCACACCCTCAGTCTCTATAGTGTACGAGAGTGAACCCTTGTGGCCAAGCGCAAGTTTGTTTTCCGTCGGCTCACCAACAATGATGTAGCGGGCGGTGCGGGAAGACATGGCAGCGGACTTCGCGCCAATACTGTCACGTTCCTCGCCTGGAACGAAGAGGAACGATGGCATCCTCCCTCCAAGTGTCAATCGATGCCCGGCGGTCAACATGGCAGCAATGATTCCCTTGGTATCGCAGGCACCCCGACCGTGCAAGCGGTCAGCTGTTCGGTGTGCAGCCATGAAGGGCGGTACCGTATCCAGATGGGTACAGAACACAACATCGGCATGGTCTGACCAGTTGACGAAGACGTTCCAGCGACCCTCCTCGATGTGCTGACGCTCTATACTCCACCCTGCGTCTGTACAATACTGTTCGAGCCAACGGGCGATACATCCCTCGTCGCCAGTGACTGACGGGATATCAATCAGAGCTTCCGCGAGATCGACAACGTTCATCATGATGAAATCTACTTCTCGCCGGGTCAAAATGAAAGCGGCCTGTAGCGAACGCCAGGC
>JAEYUG010000009.1 GCA_023432805.1 Bacteroidota bacterium
CCCATGCAGAATTTCCCGTCCGAAACTCGTATTTTCCCCAGATATACCCTTTCGCACCAACCCCGAGATTCCCATGCAGCGAATCCTCCTCATCCTTATCGCACTCCTCCTCGCCGCGCCCCTCGCCGCCCAAACCCCGGCGCCCGCAACCCCACCCGCGGGAGCCCTCGCCCCTGCCGAGCTCGACGAACTGCGCGCCTCGTTCACCCCCGATGCCGCCACCCGCGCCATCATGAACGCCGTCGCCACCCAGAGTACCCGCACCCTGGCACAGGATCGCGCCACCGTCAACACGACCGACCACCTCTTCAGCCACCGGATTAAAACCGAGGGCGTTACAGACCAAAAGAGCTCGGGACGCTGCTGGCTGTTTGCGGGACTCAACATCCTCCGCCCGGTCGCGATGACCTCGCTCAATACACAGGGATTCGAGTTCTCCCAGAACTTCCTGACCTTCTACGACAAGCTCGAGAAGGCCAACCTCTTCCTCGAATCCATCATCGCCACGCGCACACGCAGTGTCGACGACCGCGACGTCGAGTGGCTCCTGAAAAATCCCATGCCCGATGGCGGGCAGTGGAACCACGCGCTCGCACTCATCGAAAAGTACGGCGTCGTGCCTTCCGACATCATGCCCGAAACCGAGAGCAGCTCGAGCACCGCGCAGATGAACAGCATCCTCTCAACCCTCCTGCGCAAGGATGCCTCCATCCTCCGCGCCCGCCCGGCCGCTACCGACGGCGACCTGCGCACTCAGAAGGCCACCATGCTCCGCGAAGTCTACCGCGTGCTCGCCCTGCACCTCGGCGTGCCGCCAACGGACTTCACCTGGCGCGCAAAGCTCAAGGACGGCACGATCAGCACCTCCACCCGCTACACGCCGCGCGAGTTCTACGCGAAGCACGTCGGCCTCAAGCTCGCCGACTACGTCTGCCTCCACAGCGTGCCCGTGCATCCCTTCGAAAAAACCTACACCATCCGCTACGACCGCAACCTCTTCGACCAGCCCGACATGCGCTTCGTGAACCTGCCCTTCGAGCGCATCCGCGAATACACGCTCAAGAGCGTGCGCGCCAACGAGCCCGTCTGGTTCGGATGCGACGTCGGCAAGGAGAGCGACTCGAAGCTCGGCGTCATGCGCCGCGGTCTCTACGACTACACCGCCCTCTACGGTATCGACCTCACGATGACGAAGGCCGACCGCGTCCGCTATCAGGAGAGCATCCCCTCCCACGCCATGGTCATCATCGGCGTCGATATGGATGGCGACAAGCCCGCCAAGTGGCTCGTCGAGAACAGCTGGGGCACGAAGGCAGGAAACAACGGACTCTTCGCCATGTATGACAGCTGGTTCGAGGAATACACCTACTCGGTCATCATCCACAAGAAGTTTCTCCCCGCCGAGGTCACGCGCCTCCTTGCGGAAACCCCCGTCGAACTCGGTCCGTGGGACCCCATGTTCGCCACCGATCCCCGCTGAGAGGTCCCGGCCCTTCTCAGATATGCAAACCTTGATGTCCTTTTTTACCCATACGTCACGCACCCCGTCGCCGTGTGCAGCGTCTTTCCGGAGCGCCGCACTCTGGTATGATTCATGCAACACACCACGCACATACTATACCACGCGCGCGCACCGCGCCGCAGACCACCGATTTCACTGAACCTCCCATAAGAACCTCGTCCATGAACCGCATTCTCGAAGCCCGGTTCCTTGCTCCCGACGTCAAGCTGTTCCGCATCGAAGCACCCGCGATCGCAGCAAAGCGCAAGGCAGGCCAGTTCATCATCCTCCGCGTCCATGCCGACGGCGAGCGCGTGCCGCTCACCATCGCCGATTCCTCGACCGAAGACGGATCGATCACCATCATCGTCCAGGGCGTGGGCAAGACCACCAAGCTCCTCAACACCTTCGAGGCGGGTGAGTTCATCCGCGATCTCGTCGGTCCCCTCGGTCGCCCCTCGCACATCGAAAACTTCGGAACCGCCGTCAGCATCGGCGGCGGCGTCGGCACCGCCATCGCCTACCCGACCGCCGTCGCCCTCAAGCAGGCCGGCAACGAGGTGATCAGCATCATCGGCGGCCGCACGAAGGAGTACGTGATCCTCGAACCGGAACTGCGCGCCATCTGCGACGAAGTCTATCCCACCACCGACGACGGCTCGCACGGCTTCCACGGCTTTGTGACGCAGAAGCTCCAGCAGCTGATCGACGAGGGACGAAAGATCGATTTCGTGCTCGCCATCGGACCCATCCCCATGATGAAGGCCGTCGCCGAAGTCACCCGTCCCTACGGCATCAAGACCGTCGTCAGCCTCAATCCCATCATGGTCGACGGCACGGGCATGTGCGGCGGTTGCCGCGCCGTGGTCGACAACAAGACGGTGTTCGTCTGTGTCGACGGACCCGAGTTCGATGCGCATCAGGTCGATTTCTCGCTGCTGACGCAGCGGAACGCGATGTACCGCCAGCAGGAGTCGAGCTCGCTGCAGATCCTTCAGCAGCAGGAGGATCCCCACGAGTGCCGGCGGGAAGCCGCCTTCGATCGCGCTTTCGCCGAGGCCGGAAAGGAGGCGCACCATGGCTGAGCTCTCGAAGAAGGAACGCATGGCGATTCTCCGGCAGCCGATGCCGGAACAGGACCCGAAGGTCCGCAATGGCAACTTCATGGAGGTCAACCTCGGCTTCACCGAGGAGCTCGCCCGCCGCGAGGCCGAGCGCTGCCTGCAGTGCCCGAAGCCGGTCTGCGTGTCGGGATGTCCCGTCGGCGTGAAGATCGATGAATTCATCCACCTCGTGGCCCAGGGCGACTACGCCGGTGCGGCCGCGAAGTTGAAGGAGGACAATGCCCTGCCTGCGGTTTGCGGTCGCGTCTGTCCGCAGGAGGAGCAGTGCGAGGCGGTCTGCGTCGTCGGCAAGAAGAACGAGCCGGTCGCGATCGGACGCCTCGAGCGCTGGGTCGCCGACTGGGAACGCGCGAACCTCGGCATCCGTGCACCGCACATGCAGGAGAAGAGCGGCAAACGTGTGGCCATCGTGGGTGGGGGTCCCGCAGGACTCTCCTGCGCGGGCGACCTGATTCAGATGGGTCACGAGGTCACCGTCTTCGAAGCGTTGCATGAAATCGGCGGCGTGCTCATCTACGGCATCCCCGAATTCCGTCTTCCAAAGGAGATCGTTCGCGCCGAGGTCGAGGCGCTCGAGAAGCAGGGCGTCGAGTTCTGCACCAACGCCGTCATCGGCCTGAGCGAGACCATCGACGAACTCATGGAGCGCTACGACGCGGTGTTCGTGGCCGTGGGGGCGGGACTCCCGTACTTCATGAACATCCCCGGCGAGCATCTCAACGGCGTCTACTCTTCGAACGAGTACCTGACGCGCGTCAATCTCATGAAGGCCTACCGCTTCCCCGAGAACGACACGCCCATGTACGATGTCCGCGATCGGACGGTTGCAGTCTTCGGCGGCGGCAACACCGCGATGGATGCGGTGCGCACCTCGCTGCGCCTCGGCGCCGCGCGTGCGATGATCGTCTACCGCCGCTCCGAAGCCGAAATGCCCGCCCGCCTCGAGGAGGTGCATCACGCGAAGGAGGAGGGGGTCGAGTTCATGCTGCTCACCGCACCGCTTGAATTCCGCGGCGACGACCAGGGCTGGCTGCGCTCGATGCTCGTGCAGAAGATGGAGCTCGGCGAGCCCGACGCCTCCGGCCGTCGCAAGCCCGTGCCCATCGAGGGTGCGATCGAAGACATCCCCATCGACGTCGCCGTCGTGGCCATCGGCAACGGCTCCAACCCGATCATCCACCAGACCACGCCCGACCTCGCCGTCAACAAGTGGGGCAACATTCTCGTCGATCAGAAGACGATGAAGACCAACAAGAAGGGCGTCTTCGCCGGCGGCGACATCGTGACCGGCGGTGCGACGGTGATTCTCGCCATGGGTGCCGGCCGCACGGCCGCCGCGGCCATCAACGCCTATCTGAAGGATACGTCCACCTGGGTGGAGGAGAAGGAGGAGGCCGCGGCCTGATCCCACGCCGCGTGCACCGGGGGCGCACCGCAGTCCGCCGTCCCCCCCGCGCCACGCACACCGCACCTCCACCACCTGATGACAACGGCAGCCCCCGCGGGCTGCCGTTTCTGTAATCAGCACATCACGCACTGGGGAATGATGGCGGTGCAGTCATGCACGCGCGGCGATATGCATTGCAAAAATTCCGAGCGAGTACTCCGAATTTTGTGGCATCGTACGCATGTGTTTCGTATCATCCA
This sequence comes from Bacteroidota bacterium, assembly GCA_023432805.1. Classification (GTDB taxonomy): domain Bacteria; phylum Bacteroidota; class Ignavibacteria; order SZUA-365; family SZUA-365; genus JAEYUG01. The sequence goes on from JAEYUG010000009.1 coordinate 4,273, forward strand.
CAGTCTCCAGATTTGAAGTGACGCGATTCGACCGCGTTGAAGGATTGTTCCTATGCATGATTGACGTGCGAGCGGCCTGGCGGCATTCACGATTCATATATTCCTTCAGGAGAGTCACATGAGTTCACCTCCCCGAGTCACATCCCGCCGTGCCGGAACCTGGCACACAATGTGTCCCCCCCCCCTCACTTTTCGAGGTCGCGGGCAGCACCCCCTCCCTGCATTTCTCTGGCTGTTGAGCCTCCTGCTCAGTTTGTGCGCGGGCAATGCCGTGCTTCTCATTGAACCTGCTGTCGCACAGACCGAATGGAAGGATCGTCCCGTCACGCTGGCACCCGGCGACCAGACCGGCCATTCGATTGCGCGACCGGCACGGAGTGCCTACACCGTGGTTGTCTGGGAGGACACGCGCAATGGTGAGTATGACATCTACGCACAGATGATTGACAGTGCAACAGGATTGCCCGTCTGGGGTGATGTCGACGGCATGCCCGTCTGCACGGCACCCGGTGACCAGCGCCATCCCCGCGCGGCCTATGACACCCTCGGAGGCGTGATCATCGTCTGGGAGGATCATCGCGATGCCTACGAGAACAATGGCCACCCTTGGAATGTGTACATCCATGCGAATAGACTCGAACTCAGTGACGGATCGGTCAGCCCGCAATGGGATCCGACCTTCAATGGGGTCGTTGTCTGCGGCGTCCACCCAGGAGTGGAACATGGCAGTGGCCGGGATCCCCGCATTGTGGGAACCGGAGAAGGAGCGTACATCGCCTGGACCGATTACCGCATCGCAACGGCATCACCCGCTCCGTACTTGCGCTATGTCTACGCGCAATACTTGCTCAGCAGCACCGCATCCCCTCCGTCCTCCTGGGCTCCGAATGGCAACCGTGTCGATCTCCATGGTGAGGATGAACTCAATCCCGAGATCGCATTGGATAATGTGTGGCGTTCCTATCCCGGTCAACCGAGTGTCGATGCGCTTGGTCTTGTGGTCGTCTACCAGGACAACCGGCACAATCTGTCCCCGGGCAAGTATCTGCTGAGCGCAGCGGGCATCGGTCGCGATGGGAGTGCGCTCTGGGTCCCGGTGGAAGTAGACCGTTCGGTGGGCAGCACGCAACGCCACCACCGCGTGCACAGCACAGGTGGCGTGCCGGGTGCCATCAATGCTGATGGCGCTGCGAGTCTTGGGACGGTGGTTGTCTGGGAGGACAATCGTCTGAACCCGACGGGCACACGCACGGGAATATACGTGCAGGTGCTGCATCCGGATGTTGGTGCCGGGGTCCTGGGCACGACAGAGGTTGCCGCGCATGTCGACAGCACGTTCCAGCATCCCGCGCTGACCGTCTGCGACCGTGCGGCTCCCGACCATACGGAAGCCGTCCTTGTCTGGGAGAAGGATTCGCAGGATCCGCTCACCGGCATCGATGTATACGTGACCACGCTGGATGTGACGGCGGGGGTGCTCCGATCGCCCGTGAGTGAACCGCTCAGCCTTGCTGTCGGTGATCAGGAGGGTCTTGCCCTCGATCTGCATCGTCTCGTGCAGCAGCAGCCGCACGCGATTGTCGGCTGGGTGGATCATCGTCTGCAGACGGCGGACATCTACTATCAGGATATCGCGCTCAACACGTTCAGTTACGAGCGCGACATGCATGGCTGGCCCGTGACGCAGGCGCATGCAGACCAGCAGCCGCTGGACGTTGGCGGGACGGTCTTCGTGTTCGGAGATGCCCGCCGTGACCCGCTCGTCGACGATGCGACGGACGATTGGAACATTTCGTGTCAGAAACCGGGTGAGGAATGCGATCTGCCGACACGCATGGCGTGGCGTGATGTCCATGTCGGGTGGCGGGCGAACAGTTTCATGTCGCATGCACAGGGTGTCACGGATCTGGAGGGATCGCAGTACCTCGTCTGGGATGCGTATGTGGACGGATATCCCTCGGGCGTTCGCAGCGTGTTCATTCAGAAGGTGGATGCGCAGGGGGTTGCCCGATGGCAGAACAACGGGGTGCTGCTGAGTGCTCCATCGGCAGATGCTGCCAGCCCGGATGTCTGCATCGACGGCGCGGGGGGCGCCTACGTGGTCTGGCAGCAGGGCGCGACGTGGTCGGAGCAGGTGCATGTGGCGCGGGTGACTGCCGACGGGCAGATCGCCTGGAGTGGACCGGTCGCCATCCAGGGCCGGACGATGACTCCCCGGGTTGCGGAACGGTACACGTGCAGCAGCACGCCACCCCTGCACACCTACGATGGCTGCTTCGTTGTATTGCACGACTGGTCGTCTCAAAAGGTTGCAGGGTTGACATATGCACCGGATGGCACGCAAACACAACTCCAATCTTACATCTCCACGTCAGAGTTTTTCAATCCGATTCTGCGGTCCAGCGGCGGTAACGATGGTGTGCTCCTGTATTCCACTTCGACTGATTTGAAGATCTGGAAGGTGACCGATTTATCGTTTTTAATTGGCTCACCACCAACTGCGCAGCCCACACCCTCCTCTGGGTACGCACTCAGCGTCGACCCTTGTACGCACTACTCGTTTGTCGCCTATGTCGATGATACGCAGGGGAGAGAGGTGCATATAGTACGGTATTCCCCTGATCTTCAATGGCCACAGGATGTCACCCTGACCGACAACAGCCCGGCAGGATGGACTGCTTCGAACCCGGCGATCGTGATCGACAGCATTCCAGAATCCGGCCAGATGGGGGCCCTTGTTGCGTGGGATGTGCGGTATCCGCTTGCAGGCAGTCCGCCCACCTGGAGGCACATGGTGTCGGCGAACCGGGTGCTGGTGACACCTGCGAATCAGCTTGTTGCGCTCTGGGCACCCGGCTCGGCACCGGTCTTCGGTACCGGAAACACAGAGGAGACACATCCGACGATTGCGATCCATCGGAATGCAGACGATCGCTTCACCGGTTCGCTTCCGCCCATGCGACGTGCAACGATCGCGTGGTCCGATGACGAGAACGGGACCTGCGTCCCCGACCGCGCTCTCATGGTACAGCAGTTCGATTTCGCGGATGCCACCGTCCCGCCCCAGCCGGTGTTCGGGAGCATCGGCCAGGAGGCGAGTCCGTCGCTGCGCAGCAGGGTGCAAACCGATCCCTTCGCGCTTCCTGCACTGGGAGAGGACATTGCCCTGTTCTGGCTCGATTGGACCCCCGCGCATGTGTCGGTGATGGGCACGCACCTGCGGGCGGAATCGGTGCAGGTGCGATGGGCAAAACCCCACGCATCCGACGCGCAGAACCGCACGACTCCGTCGTCATGTGATCTCTCGATCACACCACATCCGTTTGTGTTGAGTCGTCATGCAGATGCAGTGCTTCGCTTC
>JAEYUG010000050.1 GCA_023432805.1 Bacteroidota bacterium
GCCTGCAGCAGGTGCGCGGCAATGCCGACGATCTGCTCAGCCGTCTTGCCGGGACCATAGATGAATTCCGGAATACCGGTGCGTGCGGCCCGGTGTGCGTCGGCGTGCGCGTAATCTCCGACCCGATCGTCGTGCGTCTGTGTCATGCGCGAAATATACTGATTCACCGCCAGACCCTGTGCGGCGGCGCCCGTCTCCCCTACGTGAAGAAGAGGATCTTCACCAGCAGCGCGGCCAGCACCACGCCGAACACCGGCTTGATCAATCGCACCCCGCCCTGCATCGCGAGTCCCGCACCGATCCACGCTCCCGTGATGTTCATCGCTCCCATGGCCAGCGCAGCCGTCCACGCCACATGGCCCCCGATCACGAACGCCACGATCGCCGCATAGTTGCTCGCCAGATTCGTGACCTTCGCATTCCCTGTCGCACGCACGAAACCGAAGTCGAAGAAGAGGATATACCCGAATGCGAGGAAGGATCCCGTACCGGGACCGAAGAACCCATCGTAAAAGCCCAGGGCGAACGCGAACCCCGCCACGGCGGCGATCCTCCCGGGGGAAGCCTCCGTGAACGTATCATGTGCACCGAAATTCTTGCGCACGAAGGTGATCACGCCGACCACGATGATCATGGCGGGAATGAGGGATTCGAGGGATTCGCCCGAGACCTGCATCACCGCCACGGCGCCGGAAAGGGATCCGATGAAGGCGGCTGCGAATCCTGTGATTGCGATGCGCCGTTCGATGTGTCCGGCATGCGCATAGCGCCAGGCGCTGATCGTCGTACCGATCGCACTCTGCACCTTGTTGGTTGCCAGCGCCGTGTGCGGCGGGATGCCCGCTGCGACAAGCGCGGGAAGCGAGATCAGGCCGCCTCCACCGGCCATGGCGTCGACGAGTCCAGCGAAGAACCCTGCGATCATCAGGAACACCAGCGTCATCACATCCATTCCGCAAACATACACAAGATCTGGAGGACCGACGCCCTCGTCCACCCACGAGATCCGCCGCCTCGTCCACCCCACACGCACTGCGTTACAATTTGGCGGGGTATTCGTATTTTCCTTGAATGCAACAAATGTGCGCGCCACATTTCCTTTCTTTCATTCAAACCATGAGTTCAATGCATCGCACGATCCCAGCCGCGCTCGCCCTCATCTTCGCCATCGTCCTGCTTGCCGGCGGCTTCTCCGCCTGTTCGAAGCCGGATGCTTCCACACAGCTTGCCGCGGCGGACACCCTTGTCGCGAAGAAGAAGTATGACGAGGCCATCAAGGCCTACCGCGCGATCATCAAGGATTTCCCCAATAGCGTCCAGGCACCTGCCGCCTTCTTCGCGCTGGGATCGCTCCAGCTCAACGAGGAGAAGAATCCCGCAGTCGCGATCAAGACCTTCGAACAGCTCGTCTCGCAGCATCCCGAGAGCGAATGGGCGCACAAGGCACAGTTCACGATCGGCTTCACCTACGCCAATGAACTGCAGGAACTGGACAAGGCGAAGGCCGCCTACGACAAGTATCTGACACAGTTCCCCGACAGCTCGTTCGCACCTCATGTGCGCACCGAGCTGGAGCATCTCGGCAAGACGCCCGAGGAACTGCTCAATGCGCTGCAGGACACGACGACACGCGTCGCGACCAAGTAACGCACCACCCCGCGCACACACCGAACCCTGATGGCAGCCGATCAGTCCTATCTGCGTCCCGACGTCGTCAGCAGACTTGCGTCGATGGAACTCCGTGCACGACTGGTGGTGGAGGGCTTCATCACGGGATTGCACAAGAGTCCCTACCACGGCTTCAGCGTCGAGTTCGCCGAGCATCGGCAGTACATGCCCGGCGACGAGATCCGACGCATCGACTGGAAGGTGCTGGGGCGGACGGACCGCTACTACATCAAGCAGTTCGAAGAGGAGACGAACCTCAAGGCCTACATCGTGCTCGACGCGTCGCGGTCGATGTCGTTCAAAGGCGAGGGACCCGTCACCAAGCTCGAATACGCCGCCATGCTCGCCGCGTCGCTCTCGTACCTGATGGTGCGGCAGCAGGATGCGGTTGGCCTCGTGGTCTATGATGAGGTCCTGCGTTCGTACATGCCACCGCACGCGACGAAGGTCTACCTGCAGTCGATCCTCCGCGAGCTGCACCTGGTGCAGCCCGGGCAGGGCACGAGCACGGCGCGCGCGCTGGGTGCCGTGGCCGAGCGGCTGTCGCGTCGCGGACTCGTCTGCGTGTTCAGCGATCTCTTCGACAATCCCGCCGATGTCATGAGTGCGCTCAAGCATTTCCGGTACAACCAGCACGAGGTGATCCTCTTCCACGTGCTCGATCCTCTCGAACGCTCGTTCGCCTTCGGCCGCGACGCAATCTTCCGCGATCTCGAGACCGGCGAGGAACTGCTCACGCAGCCCGCGCAGATCCAGCGATCGTACCGCGAGGCGATGCGTGACTTCATCGCACAGTACAAGAAGGAATGCCGTGAACAGCGCATCGACTACGTGCTGCTCGACACCGGCACACCCTTCGACGTCGCGCTGTACGAGTATCTCGGCAAAAGGAAAAAAATCGGCGGCTGATCCCCGTGCTTGTTCATACGAGCTGGCGGTCCGATTTTTACAGTTTGCATTTACGCGGCTTCCCCCCGCATCACACGTCACCCTTTGAGGTTGTCATGCTTTCTCGCGCTGCATCCCTGCTCATCCTCACGCTTCTTCTGACCGTTGTCGGCTGCAAGGAGGATACGAACGGTCCCGGTACCGACACCGAGGCCCCGACCGTGCGTTTCACGCTTCCGACTGTCGGCGACACTGTCGGTCTGGAGTCGGTGACGGCCGTGCTGACAGCCGGCGACAACATCGGCGTCACAAAGGTGGAGATCTTCGTGGACGGGAATGCGACGCCGGTCGCGGTGGTCACCGCAGCGCCCTGGCAGTCTGCCATTTCGATCGCGTCGCTCAGTGAGGGACAGCACACGCTCACCGCGAAGGCCTACGATGAAGCCGGCAACGTGGCGAGCGCGGATCCCCGCATGTTCGTCAAGGGCATCCGCACGGTCGACGTCCCGAAGCGCATGGTGCTTGTCGAAGTCATCACGAGCGCGAACTGCACGCCCTGCGGTCCGGCAAACGAGTTCTTCCACACGCAGACCGGTACGGCGGCCTACACGGATCGTCTGGCGACGATCAAGTACCACGCGCCGATTCCCCGCAGCACCGATCGCCTGTGGAAGGAGTCGCAGACCTGGGGCCGTCCGCGCATGACCTATTTGTTTGCCCCGACCGCCTTCGAATTCGGCACGGCGCCGAACGCATGGGTCGACGGCGCGCTGATCGGTCCCGTCGCCCAGAACTGGGTCAATCAGCTAGATCAGGATCTTTCGCTGCCGCCCGACGCGAAGATCGAGCTGACGAAGGTGGTGAACGGATCGACGATCACGGTGACGATCAAGGCCACGGGATTGATGGCCTCGACGCTGTCCGATCTGCGTCTGCACACGGTGGTGACCGAGAGCAACATCGAGTACAACGACGGCAACTCCGAGCTCATCCACTACGACGTGATGCGCACCATGCTGCCAGATGCGGCAGGCGAGCAGATCTCACTTGCGCGCAATGAGACGAAGACCTTCACACGTCAGATCACGATCGATCCCACCTGGGTGCAGAACAACTGCGACGTTGTTGTGTTCATCCAGAGCAACACGAGCAAGTACGTGCTGCAGGCTGCGAAGACGACGCTGCACTGACCGAGGGTCATCGGCAGGCAGTTCGACCCATGTCATCCAAAGTCAGTTCCCTCTCCGATCTCTACAAGCTCATCCCCGGGGCTTCGGCCCCGGAGGATGCGCCCCCCTCCGCCACGAAGAAGGATCCCCTCCAGCGGCTTGTCACCCTGCACATTCAACTCGAGACGAAAGGCCGCAAGGGAAGCGGCATGACGGTGATTCGCGGATTCCACCACACGCCCGAAGACCTTGCCGACATGGCACGCGGGCTGAAGGCACTCTGCGGTGCGGGCGGTACGTACCGCGACGACCGCATCGAGATCCAGGGCGACCACCGCGAAAAAATCGCCCGCCACCTCCGCGACCTCGGCTTCACCGTCAAGGGTGTGAAGTAGACACGGCTTCACTCCCGGCGGCTTCCGGTTGTGGGAACTTCCCATGGATGTTCGAATGAAAGCGGGGCACATGGTGTGTGCCCCGCTTCGTTTCATGTCTGTTCCATCCACCTATTCATTTCGCAGCGGCACTGTTTGGGGGGCATAGATGTCGTAATAGGACTGAAGCGCACTCTGCCACTCTGCGAGCTTATCCTCGAATTTCCTGTATTCATCGTTGCTCGCTACCCAGCAGCGATCGACCTGATAGCCGGTCGTCGTTCCTTCGAGTCGAATGAGGATCTTGCTGGGGGCAGCGTCATTGCCGATGTAGTATGTACCGCCCAGGGTGACATTGGACCACAATCTCTTGTCGGTTGGTTGCGCATAGTCATTGCGGCCCATCGGAACAACAAGCTCGGCGCTCCGAAGGAGATCGATATACGCGGCAAAGGCCCGCTTGTCACGCACGGCAGAAGGTACGGACAATGCGTTGCCCCAGGAGGACTGGAACCATATCGCATATGGCAGCAGTGGTCCGACAAAACGAACACCGTATCCATTCAACCAGAAGAATGTGCCAGCCCGATTCTCCCGCACCTCGCGAACACGCGGGAATGCCGAGGGATGGCGAGGCAGGCTGAGCATGAGCTGCATGAGGGGAGCATGCAATTCATCGCGGATATCGGCATCTGCCGACTCGACAATGGACTCGCCTCTCCAAATGAGAGTTCCATCCGGAGCGTGGGCTTCAAGAATCAGAGTGTGCTCGTAGTTTCGCGATTCCTCTGCGTATGATTGAGCGGCCGCACCATACGATGTGGTACTTGCGGCGACCTGACCTGCGATGAGTGCGCCGAGCACGCCAGATCCTGACCGTTCGTACGAGGCCATCCCTGCGCCATACGCGGCTGAGCGGGTTCGCGCAACCGATGCACTCGTCGATCGCGCATAGGTCGTCAGCTGACCCGTCTTGTCTGTAACGTAATGAAGTGTGATGGCGACATTCGGCGCCGCGACAACCTTCTTGAAGCCGCGACGCTCAAGCAACCGATTGAGATGATCTGCGAGTGTTGCATGCAAAAGTCGCTCGTCCTCAGCAAGCGGCACGGTCTTCCCCTTCACCGTGAGTGTGTAGGTGGCCCCGGCGGGAATCTCCGCGGAGCTACTGAGCGTGCGGGTCCACGGGCGTGATACCGTCACTTGCGGAACGTTCGAGCAGCCCCCGAGCATGCCGGTCATTGCAACGGCGAGGAACATCAATGCTGAAAATCGTACTGGTGAGCGTTTCATGGTGTGCCCTTTGTTTGTGATGGATGGTTGAAAAACAGCGGGGCACACAACCCGTGCCCCGCGCAGCCCTCCCGAAATCGATACAAGTCCCTTCCCCTGTTTCTTCGCACTGACCCCGGCGAAGCGATCTGACATGTATTAGGCGCGGCGGCAGCGCATGCTGAAAAACACGTGGGGAAAAATGCTTGCCCTCTGCAGCAGCGTCCGGGTCATGTTCATCCGATGCTCTCCATGTTCTGTTCGCATATACCATATCTTACCGGCACGCGGGCACGCTGCTGAAATTCTGCCACGAAAAAAAAGGATATTGCGTATCCTTTTGTCTTGGATCCGCCGGAAGGGGGACCTATCTTCGGCTGTCCACTTCAGATATTTCATCAGCAGCCCGTCGTCCAGTCCACTGCGCATGCCGTGCGTGTGGCTCATCGATGCTCTCGCTCTGATTCACCGTGTCCCAGGAAGATCATGACCAGCAGCGACGATTCCGCGCGTCTGCGCGTCGCCGTACTCGGTGGCGGTGCGGGCGCCCTCAGTGCGGTGTTCGCACTGACGCATCCCGACAATCCTCACGCCTCACGCTATGATGTGACGGTCTACCAGCTCGGCTGGCGCCTCGGCGGCAAGGGTGCGAGCGGCCGCAATCAGGAGCACGCAGACCGCATCGAGGAACATGGGCTGCATGTCTGGATGGGCTTCTACGAAAACGCCTTCGCGGTCATGCGGCAGGCTTACGCCGAATGGCAGTCGTCCGACAACCTCTTCGGCAGCTGGCGCAACGCGTTCACACCGCAGAGCTTCGTTCCATATCAGGAATTTGTCCGCGGCGAATGGCGCACTTGGCCGGTCACCTATCCCACGAACTCTGCCCTGCCCGGCGAGGGCGGCGAACTGCCGTCGCTCTGGAATTATGTCGAAATGCTGCTCGATGCCCTGTGCACGGTCGTCACCCATCATCACATCGTGACGGTGCCGGTCGAGCATGCCGAGCATGAGGGATGGCTCGCATCACTCGTCCATGCAGCCGAACATGCGCTTGAGCACGAACTGGAGGCGCTCGGCGAACATCTGCTGCATCACGCCCTCGCATTCGTTCGTTCACTCGGCGACGACCTTGCCCAGCATCCGGCGACTGCGCACGCCCGGCTCATCACACTGCTCGATCGCTTTCTCGCGTGGATGTGGAAGCACATCGGTGACGAGATCGAGCGCAGCGATGATCTGCGCCGAGCCTGGCTGCTCGTCGACCTCGGTGTGGCGAACCTGCGCGGAGCCGTCGCCGAAGACGTCTTCCGCACGGGCCTCGGCGTTCTCGACCGCTACGACTACCGCGAATTCCTCCGCATCCACGGCGCAGCCGACGCGACTCGTTCCTCCGTCCCGATCCGCGCCCTCTACGATCTCTTCTTCGCCTTCGAGTCGGGCGACATCGAGCGACCCAACCTCGCGGCCGGCGTGGCCCTGCGTGCGCTCGTCCGCATGGTCTTCACCTACAAGGGCGCCATCTTCTGGAAGATGAACGCGGGGATGGGCGACACCATCTTCACGCCACTCCACCGCACCCTCGTCCAGCGCGGGGTGCAGTTCGCATTCTTCCATCGCGTCACGCGCCTCGACGACGATGGCCATGGCGCAATCGGCGCCATCCATCTCAAGCGGCAGGTCCGATTGAAGGATGGCATCGAGCAGTATGATCCCTGCGTCATGGTGAAGGGACTCCCCTGCTGGCCCTCCGAACCACGCTACGACCAGCTCGATCCCCTGCAGGTAGACTCCCTGCGGAAGCATCAGATCGATCTCGAATCGTTCTGGACGCCATGGCAGGACATGAACGAGGAGGACGATGTGGTCCTGCATCTGCATGAGGATTTCGACCTCGTGATTCTCGGCATCCCGCCGACAGCGCTCGCGCAGATCATGCCAACCGAGGTGTTGACGCGGGAGCCATGGCGCACCATGCTCGCCGAGGTCACCACCGTGCAGACACAGGCCATGCAGCTCTGGGTGAGCAGGGATCTAAAGGAGATGGGATGGAATGCGGCGAGCCCGATCACAACAGCCTATGCCGAACCGATGGACACATGGTGCGACATGACGCATCTGCTGCCGCGTGAGAGCTGGCCTGCCGGTGACGCACCGAAGAACATCAGCTATTTCTGCGGACCAATGCGTGATGCCGACCACATCCCGCCTGCCGGCGCGCACACCTTCCCCGCAGAAGAGGCGGAGCGTGTCCGTCGAACCGCGGTCGACTGGCTCGATGCGGAAATGGGGCATCTGCTGCCTCACGCAGCGCCTGTCACAAATCCCGCAGGTTTCGACTGGAGTCTGCTCATCGCACCAGGCAGCAGCAGCGCGGGAGAAGCACGATTTGCGACACAGTTCTGGCGGGCGAACTGCGACCCGACGCAGCGGTACACATTGTCGCTGGCTGGCAGCATCCGCCACCGATTGAAGACCGATGGGTCCGGTTTCCGCAACCTGTTTCTGGCAGGGGACTGGATCGACTGCATCCTCAACGTCGGCTGCGTCGAAGCGACCGTGATGTCGGGGCTTCTGTGTTCGCGCGCGATGTCGGGATATCCTGCCACCATCATCGGAGAGCACGACAATGGATGAACCGCGCAGCGGCAGGCGCCGCGTTGCCGTGCTCGGCGGCGGGGTGGGATCGATGAGTGCCATCTACGCACTCATGCAAGAACCGGACTGGACCGAACGCTACCAAATCACGATCTACCAGATGGGCTGGCGGCTCGGCGGCAAGGGGGCCAGCGGACGCAACGCGGATGCCGGCGAGCGTATCGAGGAGCACGGCCTGCACATCTGGCTGGGATTCTACGAGGACGCATTTCGCGTCATCAGGGACGTCTACAGCCGGCTCGGGCGTCCCGACGGCGCACCGTTGCGCGAGTGGAGCGACGCATTCAAACCGGGAAATCTCATCGTCTTCACCGAGCACATCGGTGATGCATGGAAGCTCTGGCCTGTCGCATTTCCAAGCAACGATGCCATTCCAGGCGAGGGCGGCACACTGCCCACGCCAGCCGAGTACGTGCACATGCTCATCGGATGGATGCGCGAACAGATCGGCGCATCCGACGCCCTCGCGCGTGCGCACGCCGAGGCACCCGCGCATGGACATCCCGCCGAATGGATCCTTCACGAACTCGAGGGACTCGGCATCGCGATCGCTGACGGCGCGGGTGCCGCCCTGCTCGAGGCCGCGCACCTGGCTGCGGAACGGCTGCCCGAGCGCAACACCGCCGCGCATCACACATTGCTGCTTGGCATCCTCGAACATTTCATGCACTGGCTGCGCACGCGCATCGACCAGCTGCTCGACAGCCACGACGAACTCCGCCGTCTGTTCATCGTCATCGATATCGCGCACGCCATGCTGCGTGGCATCCTGCTCGACGGCGTCGTCATCTCCGCCCGGTGGGACGTGATCAACGACATCGACCTCCGTGCGTGGCTCCTGCGCAATGGCGCCACAGAGCGGTCTGTCTGGTCCGCACCCATGCAGGCCATCTACGACCTCGTCTTCGCCTACGTCGGCGGCGACTGGCGCACACCCGCTGCGGCGAACCTCGAAGCGGGCACCGGCTGCCACGGCGTGCTGCGCATGATGCTCACCTACAAGGGCGCCATCTACTGGAAGATGCAGGCCGGCATGGGCGACACGATCTTCACCCCCTTCTACGAGCTCATGCGCCGCCATCCCGACGCCATCCGCTTCGCCTTCTTTCACCAGGTGCGCGCACTCGATGCCGACGACACCCGCATCACCGGCATCACCCTGTTCCCGCAGGTGCGTTTGAAGGATGGCATCGACACCTACGATCCCCTTGTCGATGTGAAGGGATTGCCCTGCTGGCCGTCCGAACCCCGCTACGACCAGCTCGATCCCTCCGACGCCGACGCCCTGCGGAAGCAGCGCATCAACCTCGAATCCTTCTGGTCGCCCTGGAACCTGCATGCAGACGAACGCAGCGTCACCCTGCGGGTTGATGAAGACTTCGATGATGTGATCCTCGGCATTCCCCCAGCCATGCTCGCACATCTGCTCGGCGAGCGCATCACTGCGCAACCCCGGTGGCGCGACATGCTCGCCCACGTGCAGAGCGCACAGACACAGTCGTCACAATTCTGGTTTCACCCCTCGCTCGCCGAGCTCGGGTGGACCCTCGATCCACCAGTGCTCGGCGGCTTCGTCGAGCCCCTCAGCACCTGGGCTGACATGACGCATCTGCTCGAGCGCGAGCAGTGGACCGGAGAGGCCCCGCCTCAGAGCCTCGCCTACTTCACCGGACCGATGGAGGACGCCGCCGACATCCCACCCGCAACAGATCACGACTTCCCGGAACGCGAACGTGCGCGCGCCGCAGGCACCGCCGACGACTGGCTCGACCAGCATGCGCGCACACTGTGGCCCCGGGGTGTGCTCCCAGACGGATCGCTGAACCGCGCCCTCCTCGCCTCCACATTCTACCGGGCGAACATCGATCCCAACGAACGCTACGTGCTCTCGGTCGTCGGAAGCTCGCAGTATCGCCTCGAGCCCGGTAATTCCGGATTCGCAAATCTTTTTCTCGCGGGCGATTGGGTGCGTACCGTCATCAACGCCGGCTGCGTCGAGGCGGCCGTCAGTGGCGGACTCCAGGCCGGGCGTGCTCTGGCTGCACGAGCAACTGCAATGCAGAACCACAGCACACACGAAGACGCACACGAAGACGCACACGGAGACGCGTCCGGTCTGGCACACGGTTCCGACACCTGAGCGAGGATCCCGCTCCCATGCCCCTGCACGCCGTCAGTGCCTACACCGCCGCCATGATTCCGCTGGAACTCCCGGGTGTGCTCATCGATGCGCTGCTGCCTCCGCTGCTGCGACGTTGCGACATGGATGCCGGGCGGAACGGCGACCGTCAGCCTGTTCTGCTGCCGGACACCCACCCCGTGCTCCTGCCGCTCGCGCACAACTACCAGACGCGGCTGGCGGGATTCCCGATCTTCGACATGAACTACCTGGAGTTCAGCGTCGTGATCCCGTGGGTGCGCCGTCTCGACGATCCACAGCCCCTGACCTACATCCCCATCCTGTATCTGAACGCGTGGATGCCGATCCTCGTCGGCCGGCTCTTCTACGGCTTCCCCAAGCGGCATGCGAACATCTCCGTGCGTGAGGGGCACTATCGCGCGACGCTGCCTGCGGGCACACCCCTGCTCTCGGCCGATCTCACCGCAACGGGCACGCAACATCCTCCGTCAACCTATCCCCATTTCGCGCCCATCCGCACCATGCTCGGGTTTCCGATCATGACGCAATTGTTCGGATGCATCACAGTGTGTTCGACGATGCGCTGGGAGTTGGAGACCGTCGCGACGGTGCAGCCACTGCACGGCACGCTCGAGTTGCACGAGACCTTCCTGCCGGGACGCCCACACCTGGAATTCGTCGTATCCGGCATCGACGAGGCGCCGATGGGTGCGTTCGAGCTGCGCACCCAATGGACGCTGTCGATGCCGCACGCGTGTCAGCGTGGAAGGTTGGAGGCGATCACGCGACCCGTGCCGAGCGTGAGGTCGTAGGTCATCGTCGCGGAGAGCACGGTCGGCACGGTCGAGGCGCCGAACCCGAACTCGCTGACGATCGGATGACTGGCATAGGCGGCGATGTCGAGTGCGAAGGCATCGAAGGAAATCTTCGGAGAGCGGATGTTCTGCATGGTGAGATCGAACTCGATGATCGCCTGATAGCAGGCCTGCGTACCGTCGGCCACATCACGGATCTGTTTGAGCAGCACCATGGGCATGCGGCCGTGCACGAGATACTCCGCAGTCGAGACGAGAAAGTGAAGGTCGGGCAGCGCGAGTGAATGATGCTCGGCCGGCAGCCGTTTCAGAATCGTCGTGACGACCTCTTCGAGCGTGTGGAGTTCCGGATGCGCGCCGTCACGAGCCTCGACACGTCGCAGCGTCAGCAGCCGCTGCATCGTGGCCTCGCTGTCGTAGCCGAAACTGGCAACCACCGTCGTGTCCACGCTGAACGGATCGTCCACGTTCTGTGCGAGCCTGACATCGGCGATCTCCTTGCCAAAGCCATAGACCATCTGTCCCGTAATCATTGCCCACGGACTATCAACGAACACGTAGGGCGTGAACCAGGCGAGGCGGTCGATGATGAACACTCCGTGCTCCTCACGACCCGCCATGGTCAGGATCCACAGAATCGCCTCGTGTTCTTCGACCCATGCTTCGGGCGCATGCTGCGCGTGCGTGGCGCTCAGATGCGAAAACGAAAGGAGGACGAACGACGACATCGGCCGGTACTCGAGCGTCGGTGCCCCCGGCAGCGCGCGCAGGGGGGCGTTGAGATTCCGGTCGCAGAGCGCGCGCAGCGCTACGGCGTCGGCCTGGAGAATGAAGGAGTGCGTCTGCACATCCTTGACGAAGAACGGCGGACACAACGTCTGTTCGCCGCCGCGAACGATATATGTCGGCAGGGGCAATGCCATGCGGCGCCTCTTGAACTGGTGACCAATAGTATGAAGTGGATGCCGGAACATAGCACCATTTCCCGTCGGATCAATTGTCTCCACACTTTTTCCCGAGGTTGTCATGTACAAGCTGTCCGGCTACACCTTTCTCGAGCATGTGTACGAGAGTCCGCGCACCGTGATCGAACGCGCCCGGCGGAATGCCGATGGACTCGCCGTGGTCGTCAAGCAATTCCGTGAGGTCTTCCCCAATGCTGCCGATCTCGGCAGGCGGAGTCTCGAGTATGAGATGCTCCGATCGATCACCTCGCCGCGGGTTGTGCATGCCGTCGCTCTCGAGTCGGTACGTCATTCGTTCGCACTCGTGCTCGAGGATTGTCAGGGCACTTCGCTCGCCGCGTACCTGCAGGCGACCACCCCGGATGTCGCGACCGGCCTGCGCATCTCGATCCAGCTCGCCGAGGCACTCGAGGCCATCCATGGCCGGCATATCATTCACAAGGATGTCACGCCCGGCAACATCATCATCCAGCCGCGCACCGGTGATGTGATGCTGATCGACTTCGACATCGCCTCTCCTCTCGTACGTGAGCAGGCCGACACCCTGCATCCCCGTCATCTCGAAGGCACGCTCGCATACATGGCACCTGAGCAGACGGGGCGCATGAACCGCTCCGTCGACTATCGGGCCGACTTCTACGCACTCGGCATCACGCTGTACGAACTCTTCACCGGGCAGCGGCCCTTTTCCGCAACCGAGCCGCTCGAGCTCGTGCACTGCCACATCGCACGCGCGCCCTACCCCCCGCACGAACTCGTGCCCGGCCTTCCCGACATGGTCTCGCGCATCATCCTGCGACTGCTCGAGAAGAATCCCGAAGACCGCTATCAGAGCGCCTACGGGTTGCGACAGGATCTGATCCGATGTGCCGACACCCTTGCCGCGACCGGACGCGTCGAACCATTCGAGATCGCCACCTTCGACGCGATCGAGCGTCTGCAGATTCCCCAGAAGCTGTACGGCCGTCGTCGCGAGATCGCATTCCTTCTCGCCGCCTTCGAACGGGCGGCGGCGGGCACGACCGAACTCATGCTGATTTCCGGGTGGTCGGGCATCGGCAAGACCGCACTCGTGCAGGAAATCCACGAGCCGATCCTGCGCATGCGCGGCCATTTCATCACCGGCAAGTACGACGAGTTCGGACGTACACTTCCTTATAGCGCCATCATCGCCGCATTCCAGCAGCTCGTCCGCCACATCCTCACCGAGGAGCCCGCGATCATCACCGCCTGGCGCGAGCGGCTTCTCGCCGTGCTGCACCCCCTCGGCAGTATCGTCATCGACGTGATTCCCGAAGTCGCGCTGATCATCGGAGAGCAGGAACCCGTCCGCGACCTCCCCCCCTTCGAATCGCAGAACCGCTTCAACACGGTCTTCCTCAAGTTCATCCAGGTCTTCATGCAGCCCGAACATCCCCTCGTGCTGTTTCTCGACGACCTGCAGTGGGCCGACACGGCCTCGGTGAACCTGCTGCACCTGCTCATGACCGAAGCAGTCGGCGGTCACCTCCTGCTTATCGGCGCCTATCGCAGCAACGAAGTCGATGCCGATCATCCCCTCGCCGCGCTGGTTGCGAAGCTCCACGGACCCTCCCTGCACGAGGTCGAGCTGCTTCCGCTCGCTGTCGAAGATCAGTCCATGCTGCTTGCGGATACGCTGCGCATCCCCCCGGAACGCTGTGTCGATCTCGCGCAACTCGTCAACGCCAAAACCGCAGGCAATCCCTTCTTCATCAGCGAATTCCTCAAGACCCTGCATGAGCGATCCCTCCTGCGCGTCGACCTTCAGCAGCGTGAATGGACCTGGGATCTCGATGCAATCATGCAGGAGGATCTGGCAGAAAGCGTTGTCGAGCTCGTGGCGGGAAAACTGCGCGAGCTGCCCGCCGAGGTGCGGGAACTGCTCGAGATCGCAGCATGCATCGGAAGCCGCTGCAGCCTCCAGACCATTTCTCTGATACGGTCGACAGCACCCCTCGAAGTCGCGCGGCTCCTGTGGCGACCCCTGACCGAGGGACTGCTGACCACGTCCAGTCGTGTCGCGCGCATCCCTCCCTCGCAGCATGATAGTGCGGTCACGCTCGACGAGGCCGAAGCTGCGCGCATCACGTACCGCTTCGCGCATGACCGGATCCGCGAAGCGGCCTACACGCTGATCGACGAGGAACAGCGCCGACGCATGCATCTGCATATCGGCCGGCTCCTGCTCGAACATCGGAGCGGTGGTGATCGCATCTTCGACATCGTCAACCAGTTGAACCTGGGTGCCGCGCTGATGGTGGATGCAGGCGAACGTCTGCGACTTGCGCACCTCAACCTCGAAGCCACGCGTCAGGCACGCCGGTCGAACTCGTACGGTGCCGCCCAGCGCCTGGCCGCAGCCGGCATTGCGCTGCTTCCCGACACGGCCTGGGAGCAGCACTACGATCTGACACGCCACCTGCATTTCGAGCGCTACGAATCCGAATACATGCTCGGGCATTTCGAGGAAATGGAGCGCCTGTTCGCCGAGATGCACGATCGCATCCGCGACCCCATCGACCGGCTGCCCCTCTACACCGTGCGCCTGATCGTCTACACCGCGCTCGGACAGTACGACCGTGCGAATCGCGTGGGCATTGATGGACTCCGTCTCGTCGGCATCCGCATGCCGGAGAAACCCGGCCGGATGCACGTCCTTTCCAGTTTCCTGCACGCAAAGCTCACCGTGGGACGGCGTCCGGTGATGGACCTGCTGCACCTGCCCGACGCGAAGGATCACCGGACGCTCACGATCATGCATCATCTCAGCGACATGATCGGTTCGTCGTATCAGGGCGATCTCAATCTGTTCGCCCTCGTCGTGCTGCACATGGTTCGCATGTCGATCCGTCACGGAAACACGATCCACTCACCGCATGGCTACAATCTGTTCGGCAGCATGATCGGCGTGCTCGGCGATTACAAGAACGCCGTCGCATTCGGCATGACGGGCAACGAATTGAGCAGGCGCTACAACGACATGTCGAGCATCAGCCGCACACATCTTGTGTTCGGCATGATGCTCTGCCACTGGAAGCGTCCCCTCACCGAAAATCTCACCTATCTGAACACAGCGTTCCGCACCGGCGCCGATTGCGGCGACTTTCATTCGGCGATGTACGCGACCAACCACATCCCCATGGCGATGCTGCTGCTGGGGCACCCATTGCAGGAGTGCCTCTCCACCAACGAAACCTGCTCCGCGTTCAGTGCGAAGGTGCTGTATCAGGACGGTATCGACTTCGCACGCATCTACCGTCAAACGGCGCGCTGCCTGCTGGGACTCACCCGGGGGCCGGGTTCGTTCACCGACGACGGCTACGACGAACAGGAAACCACACTGCGGCTGCGCGGGAACATCGGCAAGATTCCGTTGCACTGGATGGCGGTCTGCCGGATGTTCACCTTCTGCTTCACGGGCGAATATCTGGCCGCCTTCCATGCGGGGGAGGAATCGGAGCGCCACGTCATCGTCTCGGGCGTCTTCATGCACGCCCTCGCGCATCGGCTGTACTATCCTCTCGCCATCCTGCTCGCCCATGACGAACTGACACCGGCAGAACGTGCCCGCGGACAACGGACTGTGCAGAAGCTTCTCAGATCTCTTCGCACCGTGCACGGCGAAAACGTCGATCACGTCATCGCCCTCATCCGAGCCGAACAGGCCCGCATCGCGGGCGACATCCAGCTGGCGGAGGACCGCTACCTGGCGGCCTTGGAGAGCGCTCGTGCCGTACGGGCGATTCACATCGAGGCCCTCGCGCATGAGCGGCTCGGTCGTCTGTCGCATGCGCGTGGTCGGTCCGACGTGGCAGCGTTGTATCTCTCGACCGCCATCTTTCTCTATGGCCGCTGGGGTGCGGCGGGAACAGTCTCGCGCCTGCAGCTGGAGTTTCCGCAGCTGAGCACTGGTGGCGACACGGGGGCTTCCGCATCGGAGACCGCCCGGCAGCAGCATCTCACGCAGCAGGCTGGTCAGGAGGGCTCGCTCGATGTTTCCTCCGTCCTCAAGGCCTCGCAGGCCATTTCCGGAACGATCGTGCTGCAGGAGCTGCTCGGCCGGCTCATGCACATCGTCATCGAGAACGCCGGAGCAGAACGGGGAGTGCTGATCATGAACCGCGCGGGTCATCATGTGATCGAGGCCGGATACGATGTCGCCGACCGCAGGGGCGGCAGCGTCGCGTCCATGCCCGTCGCGTCCATGCCCGTCGAGGGCAGCGATACTGTTGCGGTCGGCATCGTCCAGTTCGTCATGCGCACCCGCGAGACGATGGTGGTCGACGACGCCTGCAACGACCGCCGGGTGTCTTCGCAGCCCTATGTCGCAGCGCGTCGCATCCGATCGGTGTTGTGCATGCCGATCGTCGGACAGGGGAAGCTGCTCGGAGCCCTGTACCTCGAGAACAACCTTGTGTCTGGTTGTTTCACGCAGGCACGCATCAGGATGCTCACGCTGTTGTCGGGCCAGATTGCCATTTCGCTCGAGAATGCGCTGCTCTACGAGAACCTCGAGCACAAGGTCGAGGAGCGCACCGCCGAACTGCAGGCAAGGAACGAAGAGCTGGCCGTTGCGCTCGATCAGCTGCAGAAAACGCAGAGTCGTCTGATTCAGGCCGAGAAGATGGCCTCGCTCGGTCAGCTGACTGCGGGCATCGCGCATGAAATGCGCAACCCCCTCAACTTCGTCAACAACTTCTCGCACATCACCGCCGAGCTCGTTGACGACGTCCTCGAAGATCTCGACGCCGCCCGAGGAGGCTCGGTTGCAGACGTCGACGCCACCGCACGCGAGACGCTGCTGACGATCCGTGACAACGTGCATCGCGTACGCGATCATTCCGTGCGGGCAAATCGCATCGTCGAACAAATGCTCCAGCACTCACACCGTCCGACCGGCACGCGCGAGCACATCTCGATTCCCGCGCTCGTCGACAACACGCTCGATCTCGTACACACGCGCCTGCGTTCGGAAGACCCCGGCTTCGATCTCCACGTCGAACGCGACTATGCCGATGAACTCCCGCTCGTCCATGCCGTTCCCCAGGATCTCGTGCGCGTCTTCAGCAACATCACCAGCAATGCAATCCACGCCCTGCGCATCCGTCATGCACACGAACCCGGCAGCCACATCCCGACCCTGCGCTGCCGCATCCACGCCGATGCACAGCATCTTCACATCGGCATCGCAGACAACGGCATCGGCATTCCCGCCGAGATTCGCGACCGGATCTTCCAACCCTTCTTCACCACCAAACCGACCGGCGAGGGTACAGGACTCGGTCTCTCGATGAGCTACGACATCATCGTCGGAGGTCACGGTGGCCTGCTCGTCGCCCACGACACAGGCGATGGTGCCGAATTCACGATCTCCCTTCCACGCTGACAGCGTTCCCACGTCCGGACAAGGGCCACTGTCCTGACAAGGTCCGACAGAAATGACAAGGTCCGACAGAAATGACACAGGGTCCATGCGCATTGCACATGGACCCTGTGGTACAGACTTCTCGGTGTTACCGCAGAACGACCAGCCGCCGCTGTGCCGCGAGCGTCCCCTGCGTGACACGCACGAGGTACATCCCCGGCGGCAGCGCAGAAGCATCCACCCGTGCGACGTTCATGCCGGAGGAGGCTGACAGGGAGGAGAGGAAGGCCACGCGGCGTCCGAGTGCATCGTGCAGCGCGATGTCGACCGTGCCCGCCTGCGGCATCGTGTACCGCAGTTCCACGGTGGAAGCCGTGCCCGCCTGCAGGGGCTGGGGGGAAAGGGAGACGATTTCCGGCCGCGCTGCCTGAATGGACGACGCCACATCGACGAGGACCTCGGGAGACAACTCCTCGCGACCGTCGAGGTCGATCATGCGCAGGCGGTACAGGAAGCTTCCCCCGGCCGGTGCGGGATCGGTGAACTGGTAAGTGGCACTCCGGCCCTCAGGGGCGGTGGACGGCATGAATCCGAGCCGGGTCACATCCACATCATCCACACCTCTGCGCTCGATCGCAAAACCGGCAACGCCGCGTTCGTGCTCGGTCTCCCAGCGCAGATGCACGACTCCGTCGTGCAGGTCGGCGCTGAAGAGGCGGAGTTCGACGGGCAGGGGACTGGCGATGTCGCCGATGGCGAAGGGACTGAAGCTCGTGACGCCGGTGGCGGTGCGCTGGTAGGGACCGGGTCCCGACGCCGCGCCGAAGCTGTGCAGGGGCGTCCAGTCGCTGCCATCATGGTGTGCGACGAAGCAGGCGGTGCGGTCGAAGGAGGTCTGCTCGTCGCCGGCATTCCACTGGAAGACGAGTGTGGTATTGCTGCCACCGGCCGTGCCTTCTGTGATGAACCAGGTCTTGCCCACGACGTCGGTCACGAGTACGGAGCCGCTCGCGCCCTCACTGCGCACACCGTCGCCGACGCGTACGCCGATCTGATCTGCCGTGCCGAGGTTGGTGACGGTGAGCGGTGTGTAGGCGCCGGCCTGTGCCCCGACGGGAAAGAGAATGGCGCCGCTGCGTGCACCGCTTCCGATGCCTGCCTGGCGGAGTTCGCCCGTACTGCTGGTGACGACGAAGCTGGATGCCGATCCACCAATGATTGCAGCACCGGCGGCAATCTCGAGATGATTGCCGGCGAGCACGATGTTGCCCAGCGTCAGGGTGAGGCTGCCGGTGATCTCGACCGTGCCTCCAAGTGTGACGCCCGCGGCGTTGTTGATCACGAGCCGGGCAAGTGAAACGGCAGGGATCGCTGTTGGGGGAGTGATGCTACCGGCAATGATGACGGTATCACCGGCAGCGGGAACGGCGCAGGGTGAATCCCAGTTGCCGACAGTGGACCAGTCGGTGCTCTGCCCCGCAGTCCAGATGAACGAGGAGGGATTCGTGCTGTAGACGATCACGTTCACGCTCGTCGAGGTGGCGCTGCATTGTCCGTTCGATACTTCGACCGTGTAGGCGCCCGCAAGCGTCGCCTGCAGAGACGCGCCCAGTGCCCCGGGAATGACGGTGCCATTGCGACGCCAGGTGTAGATGAGACCCGTGCCGGTGTTCGCATTCAGCGTGACGCTCTGTCCGTCGCAGATGCTCGCCGAGCCGCCGGCACTCAGCGTGGCCGTGGGCACCGTCGACACGGTCAGATCGAGTCCGTTGTCGAGACCGACGAGCGCGGGATTCGAGCTCACGACGCGGATGCGGTACGCAGCGCCTGCCGCAGTCCCGGGTGGGATCGTGGCGGAAATCTGTCCCGACGTCGTGCCGTTGAGGGTACCGATCGCGACCGGAGCTGCGAAGCTTCCGCTCGCATTCGACAACTGGGCGGTGAAGGTGTTCCCGGCATTGAAGGTGCCGGTCGCGTTGAAGGGCACCGTGAGTGCCGCCCCCGCACAGAAGCTTGAAGAAGTGAGCGTGCCCGTCGACACTGCGGTCAGGGCGACGGTGATGGTTGCCTTCATGCCCATGGACGCGTGCGGTGCACACACGTAATAGTACGTACCGAGCGTACCCATGACCAGGGTCCCGCCCCCGAAGGGAAGGGTGAATCCGCCATTCGACGTGTTGCCGTTGTTGTTCCAGGTCGTCTGACTCACCTCGACCACGTTGTGCGCGGGGTCGATGGCAAAGACGACGGTGTCGCCGACGTTGACCGTCAAGGCGGCTGGACTGAAGGAAAACCCGGGCGTTGTCACTGTGTGCGTTGTCGCATATGCCCGGGGAGCGGCAATACCCAACAGCACGAGAAGCACGATGTATCGGATCCGCATGAGAACCTCCGAAATGGAAGCACGCGGCCGCGGAAGACGTCCTCGCCATCGCAGCCGTGTGTAGCGTTTGTAAGAATCAGTATGGAGGAATCTACGAAGTGCGGAAGAAAATAGTTCCCTATGTGAAAGAAAAAGAAAATGCCAGACCGGTCGCACATCTGTTCCATTGGTCCTTATATCTCACACCTCAATTCGGTATGTTGAACCAGGTTCTCTGGTCGATTCCATCCTCTCACCGCAATGCTCGACAGCCTCCCTGCAACCATCATGTTTCTCAACGCCGCCATTGGCAGCGTCATGATGGTATTCATGGTGCGACATCGCTCGAGGCACGGCATGCTGCCATTTCTGATAATGGTTGCCGCGATGGTGTTGTGGTCGGCGTGTGCGGGCTTCGAGGCACTTGCAACCACTGAACAGGGCAAGCGGATCTGGTCTGTACTCTCTTATATCGGGGCAGCGCCGGTCCCGGTTCTCTTCTACCTGTTCGTCCAGAGGTACGCCCATACCATGCTGTGGATGCGTCCCGTCACAATCGGCCTCCTCTTCGTCGTGCCCGTCGTCTCGATCGTCTCCGCTGCCACCACGCATTGGCACCTTCTGTACTGGACGTCCATCACCATCGATCCGGTCACGGGCATTGGCATCTACGGCCACGGACCCATGTTCTGGCTGCTTGTGCTGTATTCCTATTCGCTGCTGGGAGGCGCTGTGGCCGTGCTCGTGCGCGCTCGTGCGCGCTACAAGGGTGTCTACCGCCGGCAGATGTCGTCGATCGTACTCATGGTGGCGCTCCCGATGCTCACCAATGCGGCGTACGTGCTTGACGCCATACCGGTCAAGGGACTCGAACCCACGCCCATCACCTTTCTCATCTCCTTCGGGTTGCTCTGGTTCGGGATGATTCGCTACCGGATCCTCGATCTCATCCCCGTCGCGCGCAATGTCCTGATCGACACACTCACCGACGCGGTGATCGTCTTCGACGCTCAGATGCGGGTCGTGGATGTGAATCCCGCTGCGCTCACGCTCCTCAAGGCAGACACTACATCCCTGCTCGGTCAACCGCTCGAGATCGCATGCCATGCGCATCCTGCACTTGGCACGCTTCTGCGTGATCACGCCGACTCAACACAGCCACGCACGCTGACGATCACGCTGGGTGTCGGTGATGCGGAAACGCATTTCGAGCTGCATCTGTCTCCGCTGGGTTCGGGCCTGATCGGCTCTACCGGGCAAGTCGTCGTGTTTCGTGATGTCACGCGCCGCGCGCGCGCGGAGACCGCCCTGCGCTCCTACACCGAGGAGCTCGAACTCCGCAATCAGGAACTCGACACGTTCGCCCGGACTGTTGCACACGATCTGAAAACACCCATCAGCACCATCATCGGCATCACAGAACTCGCCCGCGAAGAGTGGGATGCACTCGCGCCCGACAAGCGCAGCACCGTACTCACGCTCATCGCCGACAGCACGAGAAACATGGAAGGCATCATCCATGAAGTCCTTCTGCTCGCCAGTGTACGCAGTGGAGTGACGATGGTGCCTTCTCCCATCGACATGGCTGCATGTATCGACGCCATGCGCAGGCGCCTCGACGACCGGATCGCTGCAGTCCACGCCGTCATCACGGCCCCTGACGACTGGCCCACGGTCGTCGGGCACACGCCGTGGATCGAACAGATCTGGATCAACTACGTCAGCAACGCACTCAAATATGGAGGGAACCCGGACAGGGACATCCCCCCCATCATTGAACTGGGCTGGCAGCACATCGACGCCGCGATCCGCTTTCACGTCAGCGACAACGGTCCCGGCCTGTCTGATGAACAGATCAGCCGCTTGTTTGTGGAATTCACACGTCTCGATTCATTCCGGGCGGAAGGACACGGTCTCGGACTCTCGATCGTCCGTCGCATCGTGACGAAACTCGGTGGGGAAGTCGGCGTCGACAGCACGCCAGGGAAAGGCAGTACGTTCTGGTTCACACTACCGGCAGAAAAAACCCAGCCGCATATGTAACCGGATGTGCGGCTGTATTGTACTTCTTACAAGACAGATCCACCGTCCCTCCCGCGTACCATTCGGAATGAGCATGAACACGTATCGCCCCTTCCTGCGGGGCGGCATGATCCTCGCCGCCATCTGCATCCTGCATCTGACCACCGCCGCGCAGAACGCCGGCGATGCCCTCTTCTCCGGCATCCAGATCCACACCGTGCATCTGCGCTTCTCGATTCCCGACTGGTACGATTCACTCGCGTTCTACTACGACGAGGGTGACGAACAGTACATTCCCGTCCAGCTCGAGGCAAACGGCACCATCTACAACAACATCGGCGTGCGCTTCAAGGGCAACAGCAGCTACAGCTACCCCGGCACGAAGAAGTCGCTGCGTCTCGAGTTCGATGCCTTCGGTGGAGACGAGCGATGGGATGGAGAGAAGGACATTCACCTCAACAACATGTGGGGTGACCCGACCTTCATGCGGGAAAAGCTCCACACCGATTTCTGCAGGTCCGCCGGCATCCATGCACCACGTGCCAATTATGCGCGCGTGTACATCAACGACGAGTATTGGGGATTCTACTCGATGGTGGAACACGTCGACAAGCGCTTCACCAAGACACACTACGGCGACAATAACGGCGACATGTTCAAGGCCGTCGATGCCTTCGGTGGCGGGGGATCCAGTCAGAAGTTCTCCGACTTCCGGTGGCGCGGTGCGACCGAATCGCTGTACTACGACTACTACGAGATGAAGACTGACGGTTCGACCACCGCCTGGCCGAAGCTCGTCGCCCTCATCGATGTCATCAATAACCAGAGCGATGCCGCCTCACTCGAGGCGACGATGAACATCGCGTCATTCGAGCAGGCCGTGGCCGCCGACATCCTGCTCGGCAACCTCGATTCGTACATTGGCGGGGGACGCAATTTCTACCTGTACTTCAACCCGAAGACATCGAAAGCGGAGTGGATCGTGTGGGATACCGGTCTCAGCTTCGGGGCCTACTCGATCGGCACGAGCCGCGTGGAGACCATGAGCGTCACTTATGTGAACTTCCCGTCTTCGCGTCCCCTCGCTTCCCGCATGTACAACGGCACGACCTTCCACAGCGACTATCTGCACACACTCTGCCGTCTCGTCAACGAGCATTTCATCCCCGAGCGGATGAACGCGCACATCGACAGCATCGCCATCATCATTCGCTCCTCGATCAACGAGGATTCACGCAAGATGTACACGATGACGCAGTTCGAGACCAACATCTCCACCGACATCAACGCGCAGGGCGGGGGAGGAACGCGCAAGCCGGGACTCAAATCGTACATCACCCAGCGGCGCGCGAGCGTCCTTTCACAGCTCGACGCGCTCGGCATCTCCTGCGTGCTTGCAGCCGATCCCGTACCCATCGCGCCCGCAACCTTCACATTGTCGCAGAACTACCCCAATCCCTTCACCGGCCAGACCTCGCTGTCGTATGAGCTCGCAACCTCGGCACACGTCACCATCGATCTGACATCCATGGTCGGCACCCACGTCGCCACGCTGGTCGACGCGCCCCACGCGGCCGGCCGCTACACCCTGCCCGTTCGTGCCGCCGCGCTCGCACCCGGCACCTGGCTCTGCACCATGCGTGTCGGAGACCAGACCGCCACACGGAAACTCATCGTCATCCCCTGAACGCCCATGGGCGCATCACACCCTTGGGGGCGGTCGTCGCGGCCGCCCCTTGTACGACGGGTGCCTGCCCATCGACCTGATGAAGTCCGCGATGGAACGCCCCCGCCGCTGTTCACGCGCTCCGCGCCCGATCACCTCGCCACCGCCCTGCGTCCCTCCAACATAGACCACTCGACCGCTCGCTGCATCGAAACACGTGTACAGTCCCGCTTCCTCCTGCAGCACCTGGAGACGGGCGTCGCCTTCCTCGGCGGTCATTCCCCTTGATGAGGAGCTGATGGAGGACGCGTACCGCCACTGCGCAGGCACGGCCACCGCCACCCCGTCCACTACGATCATCTCGGGGGAAGCCTTCAATGACGCCCCCCCCGTGGCAGTCGCATCCGTGCACTCCGCTGCAGCGACATGACCATCTTCCATCGGGAGTCTGCGCAGCAGCAGCCAGGGACATCCCTCGACACTGTGCGCCTCCTGATCGATCACGACCACATCGCGCTGCACCTCCCTGCGGCGCACACGGAGTCCCCGCAACATGAGCACGTCGATGTAGCGTTCCACATCGCCGGGCGCCATGAATCCCACCCGCGCCAGACGTCCGTCGGTGCAGAACGTCCGATTGGGAACCTCCCTGCGGAAATCCCACATCCCGTGGGGATAGACACGCTGAATCGCATCCACCCGAACCACCACTGAATTTGCCTCAATGAGAACTGCCATGGTCACACCCCTTGTGCGGTTGTCCATGACACTCTTAGGGCGCAGCATCTCCCCCTGCTGAAAATCCATCCCGGGAGGACGGACGCCCTCGTCCGTCTCTCTTCTCTTCATCCCGGGAGGACGGACGCCCTCGTCCGTCTCTCTTCTCTTCATCCCGGGAGGACGGACGCCCTCGTCCGTCACTCTTCTCCTCATCCCGGGAGGACGGACGCCCTCGTCCGTCACTCTTCTCCTCATCCCGGGAGGACGGACGCCCTCATCCGTTCACCCCCTACAACTCGTGCACCGATTCGATGCGCTCACGCGCCCTTCGCACCTCATCCTGCACACCCTCCAGCGCGGTGCCGACCTCGTTCATGATCTCTTCGATGTCGATGTCGATATCGAGTTCTTCATCCCCATCATCACCGGGGACCCGGAACACATGCCT
Organism: Bacteroidota bacterium; assembly: GCA_023432805.1. GTDB lineage: Bacteria > Bacteroidota > Ignavibacteria > SZUA-365 > SZUA-365 > JAEYUG01. Next base: position 24,554 of record JAEYUG010000050.1, read on the forward strand.
GCGTACCCGTTCCGTCGCATCGGCCTCGATCGTCAGCGTCTGCTTCGAACCCTTCCGAAGTACTTCAACCGTGATCTTCTCGCCCTTGTCGTGCGCTGCGATCACCGTGCGCAATTCCGACGACCGCTCGAGCGTCTTCTTTCCCGCCCGCACGATCACATCGCCCGCCTTGAATCCCGCCTTCGCGGCAGCACTCCCTTCCTTCACCTCCTCGACCAGCACCCCCTTGCCCTCGGGTGCACCGAAATACGCACCGAGCTGGGGATTGAGCGTGCGCAGCGACAATCCCATCACCCGTTCGTCACGGCCTCCAACGCCGGTGAACATCCGCATACTCCCGTCGAAGCCCGGCACCCCCAGCACCCCCGGCACACCCGGCACACCCGGTACACCGGCCATGCGCGGCATGCGGATCGACCGACGCACAACCTTCCGCGCCGCAGGCGCCGTGCTGTCGTCGGACGACAGTCCCTGCTCCTCGACAATGACACTGTCGTTGACCGTGACCTTGATGCGTTTCTGACGCTCCTGCGCTGTGAGGGATGGTGCGGAAAGACACAGGGCAAGCAGGAGAAGAATGGGTGTCGCTTTCATGGGGGGGAAGCTCCTTGTTCGTGCATGCAGCATTAGACGCAGAGAGGGAACCAATGTTCCGTGCAGGATAAATCGTTACTTTTCCTCTTCCTCTGCAACTTCGATTCACTGTTGTGCGTCCAAGACGTCTGTCGTCATGAATACTCCGCACACTCCATCCCGGCGCAGCACGTCGGATCGTGATCCCCGTCTGCCCGACCCGCCCCAACCGGACGACAATGGCTTCCTGACGTGGTTGCGTTCCATCACGAGAACGGGGCCGCGCACGAGCATCGCACTCATCCTCCTGCTTCTCCTGCTCGGAACGGCTGCCGGGGTCTACGTGATGTCTCAGAGAATCAACCGGGTCGAGATCACCATGTCGCGTGATGGCGACGTCGACGATCCTGCCCCCGACACCAGCGACGTCACGGGTCTCGAGGCGGAAGCGCGCGACGACATCGCGCAGGCGATCTACTACTACGAACGCGCGATCGCAAAACTCGACGTCGTCGCCCTGCGCAACGAACCGAATCTCGACTCCGCGTTCGTCGCCCTGCAGCGCGAACGCATCCGCCTGCTGCGCGCGAGCATTGACGAATGCAAGGCCGCACTCGACGAGAACGGCCGGCATCCCGACGTGCAGCACTACCTGCTGACCGCCTACGCCGATCTGCAGAACGCGCTGCAGGAACTCGCACATGGCAAAAACTGATAACCGGATCGGAATCTCCGATATGGCTTCCCCGAGGTGCCTCATGCAAACCCGCCTTCTCCCGCTCGTCGTGGCGCTCATCGCCGCATCCCCCCTTCTCATGCCGACCGCCCACGCGCAGGAATACACGCGCATGGTCGAACGCCGCTTCGACATGGCAACGGCTTCGCCGACCGTGACCATCGACAGCCAGTTCGGCACGGTGACCGTCACATCCGGCGACAGGCAGGTCGTGACCGTGCGCGTCGAGCTCACGGTCGAGGCCGATTCGCGGGAGGACGCGCGCCGCATCGGAGAGGACATCGCGGTGGACGTGACCGGCACCCGCGAGCGTGTGACGCTGCGCACGACCTTCGGCAAGACCAGCGGCTCGAGCGAGAAGCGCTCGATGCGCGCCGATGTGACCGTCTCGGTACCGAAGGGCACCCGCCTGTCGGTGCGCAACCGCTTCGGCGCCACCACCGTATCCCAGGTGATGGGCGCGGTCGAGTGCGAGGCAGGCTTCGGTGCGGTGACGATCACCCGCTGCGGTAGCGTCGACGTGCGCAACGAGTTCGGAAACACAAGCATCAATGGCGCACGCGGTGAGACCTCGGTGGTGTCGAAAAATGGTCGTGTTCGCGTGTGGGATATCCAGGGGGGAAGGATGGAAAATCGCTATGGGGATATCGAGATCTCGAAGGCCACCGCCCCGATTACGGTCGCAGGTCAGATGGGAAGCATCCGCGCGACGCGCATTGCGGGGGGATCCATCGAGAACGCCTATGGCAGCGTGGATGTCGAACTGCTGCCGGACTTCTCGGGCACGATCGAAGCACATGCCAGCTTCGGATCGATCACCAGCGATTACGATCTCGAACCTCGGGAGAAAAGACGGGAGAAGTCCTACGGTCCCGTGCCGCAGGATCTGATCGGACGCGTCGGGACCGGGACGGGATCAATGCGGATCCGGAGCAACTTCGGCGACATCACCCTCCGACGCGGGAATTAAAGCAACCGAACGGTCGGTAGACGCCCTCGTCCACCCTGGGAGGGCGGACGCCCTCGTCCACCCTGGGAGGACGGACGCCCTCGTCCACCCTGGGAGGACGGACGCCCTCGTCCACCCTGGGAGGACGGACGCCCTCGTCCGTCACTCCCATATCATGCGCACTCCCTGCGCGTATTACTCCTGCGGCGGCATGCCGTAGGCAGTCCATTCCTCGCGCGACGGACCATACACACCCGGCACCGCAAGACCCGCAAGACGCATCAGCACGGTCATCTGTGCCCGGTGATGAATCTCATGACGAATCAGCACCTGCAGCGTGACCGCATTCGGCCACTGCTCGCCGTACATGTCGTTGACGACACCGAGCGATTCGGTGGTCCACTTCGTGCGCACATCCTCGAGCAGCGAAGCGGTTGTGGCGTCGTATGCCGCAACGATGTCAGCGGCGACTGCAGGAACGGGTGCGTCGTCGGCAGGACCCTTCACCTCGAGTCCCGTGCGGTTCATCATCTCACCGACGGCCGTGACCACGTGCCAGGCCATGCGTCCCAAGGGACGGCTTTCCGGTGTCGCCCGCTGCGTGAGCGATCCGTCGTTGAGCGCCTTCATGATCTTGAGCGTCGACTCGCGCTCGCGCCCGTAGTCGGCGATGAATTCTTCGATACTGCTGTACATGGAAATCTCCTTATGGGAAAAATGGATGGCTGTGGGGTGCGAAAGGTCGGTGGACGCCCTTGTCCACCAATGACGGATGTTCAGTGGGGGCAGGTCGGACGAGGGCGTCCGTCCTCCTATTTCAGCAGGAACTCCTGCCAGAACATGGTGGTCGCCCACATGAGGTAGTCGCGGTTCGGCTTCTTGCGGAATCCATGTCCTTCATCCTTCGCAAACAAGGTCCACACCTTCGTGCCGTTGGCCTTCACCGCGGCCGCAATCTGCCGCGCCTCGCTCGCAGGCACGCGGGGATCGTTCTCGCCCTGCACCACGAACAGCGCGCTCTTGATCTTGTTCGCGTTCGTGAGCGGACTGATCTTGTTCAGGAAGTCCTTCATCGCGGGATCGCGCTCGTCGCCGTACTCGACCCGGCGCAGATCACGCCGATAGCTCTCGGTGTTGTTCAGGAAGGTCACGAAGTTCGAGATGCCGACGTTGTCGATGCCGCAGCGGATGCGGTCGCCGTAATGCACGAGCGAGGCCAGCACCATGTAGCCACCGTACGACCCGCCCGAGACGGCCACGCGCGAGGCATCGAGTGCCGGTTGCGTGGCGATCCAGTCCAGCAGGGCGCCGATGTCCTTGACCGAGTTCTCGCGCAGGAACCCGTTGTCGAGGTTCAGATAGGTGCGTCCGTAGCCCGTCGAGCCGCGCACGTTCGGTACGACCACGGTGCATCCGAGCTCGTTGACGAGGTACTGGTAGGTCGGGATGAAGCCGGGGCGGGACTGTCCTTCGGGTCCCCCATGAATGTCGATGATCACCGGCGACTTCCCCCGGGGGTTGCGGGGTGCGTACACGAACGCCGGAATCATGCGCTGCTTCCCATCCACCTTGTCAAACGTGGGATAGTGGATGAGTGTCGGATCGACGAAGGTTGAAAGGTCGAGTCCGCCGACTTCGCTCTGGGTCCACCGCGTGAGCGTGCTGGACGCGAGGTCGAGGGTGTAGACGTCGCTGGGACTCGCCGCCGTGTTCATCGTCATCGCGAGGCGGCGGCCGGCGGGGTCGAAGGTGAGCCCGCCGATGAGTCCGGTCGGGATGCCCTTCACGTCGAGCTTCTTCATGCCGGGCATGCGCAGGATGTGCAGGCGGCTGATGCCGTCTTCATTGACCGTGTAGGCCAGGTGGCGGCCGTCGTCGGAGAGTTCGAACGACTCGATGTCCCACGCGAGGCCGGGGGTGATCAGCGTGCGCGTGCCGCGTGCGACGTCGTAGGCGTAGAGCGCGCTGAACTCGCCGCCCTCGTTGCTCTCGTAGTAAAGCGTGCGGCCGTCGGCACTCCACACCGCGCCGCCGTAGGAGGCGGGCTTGGTCGAGTCGGCCTCGATCGAGCGCATCGCGCCCGTGGCGACGTCGAGGATGTAGGGATGCGACTCGGCGGCCGACACGTAGCGCGTGACGACCATCTTCGTCTCGTCGTGCGACCAGGCGCCACCGTACCATGCGCCCTCGCGCGCGGTCACGGGACGCGCGGTCTCGGGCTTGCCGGGATCCATGATCCAGACATCTGTGTCCTTTTTATTGCGCCGGTTGCTCGAGTACGAGATCCACCGGCCCTTCTTCGACCAGGTCGCGCCCTCGTTGCGGCTCGTGCCGTCGGTGAGCATGCGCGCGAGTCCCGTCGCACGGTCGAAGTAGTACACCTGATAGAACTCGTTGCCGCCGATATCCTTCGTGAAGAGAAAGCCGTTGCGCTTCGGACGGGGATCGCTCGCGGCGCCTCCGACCGGCTCTTCGAAGAACGTGATCTGCCGGCGCGCACCGCCGGGCACGTCGACCACGTGAATCTGCGCGGTGTTTCCGAAGCGCGTCGAGATGTAGACGCCCGATCCGGCGCGGTCCCAGTCCGCGAATCCCGCCGAGCGCACGTTCTGATACTGCAGCGTGCGTTCGACGACGCTGCGCGGGATGTCGGGGATGCCCGTGGCTTCGAGGTTGTCGGTCGGTTTGACCTGCGCCGTCGCAGCGGAAGCCGCGCAGACCAGCACCATCAGCAGCAGTCGTTTCATGTCACACTCGAAATTGATTGGAAAGAAGAATAGCGCAGAATACGCGAAACATACCGAAAAGGTTCACCCGGGAGGACGGACGCCCTCGTCCGTCCGAAAGGTCGGTGGACGCCCTCGTCCACCCTACCCCCACTGAACATCCGTCACCGACGAACAGTCGCTTCCCCCGCCCGCTCAAGCTTCTCCCACCTCCCATCCACCGCCTTCATATGCTCTGCAAACCTCCCCATCCCCTCCTTCGGAATTCTCTGCAGCGGCGGATTCTTGATCGACCGCGGCGCCACCTGCCTGCCCCCAACGATGTACTCGAAGTGCAGATGCGGTCCGGTCGAATACCCCGTGCTGCCGACAAGTCCTACCGTCTGCCGCTGCCTGACCGCCTGTCCACGCCTGACCAGAATCTTCGACAGATGTCCATACCTCGTGCGCACACCCCCGGCGTGGGATACCTCGACCAGCTTCCCATAGCCGCCGCGGGTACCCGCGAAGGTCACCGTACCCGCCGCCACCGCCCAGGTGGGAGTGCCGGTGGGAGCACCATAGTCGGTTCCCGCATGCAGCTTCCTCCTGCCCGATATCGGATGCGTGCGCATCCCGAAGCCGCTCGTCACGCGCAGGATGCTCAGCGGGGCGCGCATGAACGCGCGCGCGAGATTGCCGCCGTCGGGCGAGAACCAGCCGGAGATCTTCCGCGCGGTGTCGGCGTACCAGTAGCCCGCCACGCGGCCTGTCTCCTCGCCGTCGTAGGTGGCGGCGAGCAGGCGGCCGTAGCCGATCGTCTCGCCGTCGAGCAGCTTCTTCTCGAAGAGGATGCGGAAGCGGTCGCCCTCGCGCGGATCGAAGACGAAGTCGATGTCGTAGCCGAGCACGTCGGCATAGGCGGCGACCAGTTCGGGCGTCTCGCCGAGGTCGATGATCGATTTGTAGACCGAGTAGGTGAGCGCCCCCGCGATCGCGACCGTGTCCAGTGCGACCGTTTCATTGTGGCGCGCGGCCGCCAGCGCGCCGCTGCGCGCACGCGTGATGCGCCAGCTCGAGACCCGGTCCACCGTGTACGTGAACCCGTGCAGCTCGCCCGCGGAGTCGGTCTTCGCGACGAACGCCTCGCCGGGACGACATCCCGTAAACTCGAAGCCCGCCCGGCCCAGACAATTGAGAATCGTGTCGGCCACGGCGGGCGCGATGCCTGCGGATGTGAGGGATGTGCGGAAGGCCTGTCCCGGTCGGACCTCGCCCCGCGTGGATGCGAGGCCCGGCACTTCGACCTCCCGTGCCTGCCGCAGCTCCCCGGGGGAAGCCGTGCGAGGCGACTGCGTCTGCGCATCGCGTGCGATCCATGCGAAGCCGGCCAGCAGTGCGGCGGCCAGGGCAAGCACGGAAACGAGCACACGGGGTTCGAGTCGGGAGCGCATCCTTGAAGATAGGAAAAAAAGAAGAACCCGGCGAGTTGACCGGGTTCTGAAAGTGTCGTCGGAACGGCGGGATTTGAACCCGCGACCCCTACCACCCCAAGGTAGTGCGCTACCGGGCTGCGCTACGTTCCGAACCGGGATCCACTCCTTGCGGAGCAGATCAGCATGCCAATATACACAAACATCGTAGATTTCGAAAGCTCGAGCGGACTGTGCGTCCCCCGGGACGACGGACGCCCTCGTCCGTCACACGTCTCAACAGTCCATGTTGCCGGAATCCTACTCGGCGATCCTCTCCCTCAAATCCACCAGAAACTGCCTGATCGACAGCAGATCCGTCCGCAGCCTGCCTTCCGGCTCGAACACCAGCGCGGTCTGTGCCGGATCCTTGATCTGCATCTCGTCGCCCTGCTCCTCTTCGCCGCCCTCGAACACATCCGCACCGGGCGAATACGTTTTGAGCACCTGCTTTGCGCCCTCGATCGTGTACCGTTCCTCGCGCAGCAGTTTCTTGATGAACAGGATCAGCTGGATGTCCTTATTCGTGTAGATGCGGTTTCCGGCCCTGTTCTTGGCCGGTTTCAGCTCATCGAACTCCGACTCCCAGTACCGCAGCACATACTGTTCGAGGTTCGTGATCTTGCTCACCTCGCTAATCGAGTAGTACAGCTTCTTGATCGAAAAGTCCTTCATGCCACCACACCCGCATCTATTGAACCTCGAAAAGTAAACCCCACCCCTTGAACATGCAAGAATGAACCACCGACGAGAGAGGGGGGTGCAATCACTCGATCGAAGCTGCCTCGCACCACATCCCATATGCCGGATTTCAGCAGTCTGGCGCATTGGCGTGTAAACCACACATAGACGTCAAGGATGATGAAGATCCAGACGATTCACACACCAACCATCTCGTGGAGGAACAATGACCAGCCAGCACCCACCCGGCGCTTCAACTCCAAACACGCTGAAACCACGCACGTTTCGGATCATTCTTGCTGCTGTCTTCTTCGTTGGCTCCATGCTACCGGTGCTACGGGGATGCAACACCTCCTGGAATTCCTTTGAGGTCGTTCTCATTCTGACTGGGCGTTTCCCGGAAAACATCCTCGGATGGCTCCTGATCGGATCGCTCCTCTTCATCGTAAGCATGATCACCATAGCCCTGTACACCTTCAGCAACAATGAGGCGAAGAGACCCCTCTTCGGCAAAGCATGGTCCATGACCCTGACCGCCTACGTCCTTGTCGTCCTGGCGTTTGTCCTACAAAATCCAAGAATGTTCGAAATCGGTTTCGGCTGGATCGTGTTGACCCTCCTATCAATTGTCGGACTGCTTCCATCCTTCTTCATGAAGCTGCTCCGCGTTCAAACCGGGACCGAGCTCGCTGAGGGACAGAGTGAATTTCCATTGAGTCCTTTCCATACTCCTCAATCCCACAACGCAGCGCCGCCGCCAGTCATACCCCCCGCTCCAACCGTACCACAAGTGCCATTTCCGCCCCCTCCTCCAACATCCGTTCCAATCCCACCTCCACCACCCACTGCCGGTTCGTAACATCCCTCTATCGGCATCATGCGATGTCGGCATCTGTAAACCTTGATACCGGTACACGCAAAGGAGTCTGATGTATGTACACGTACAAAATGGTACAAGTACCACCTGCAATTACCGTCAAGCAGAAGGGAAGCAAAAGGCCAGGAGGCGGCGTGGTATCTTCAAGAACATGTAAACGCGGCAGCGAGGGAGGGGTGGGAATTCTATCGCATCGACGAAGTTGGCGTACTTGCCACTACCGCTGGTCCCCCACCAATCCCCTGAAAAAAAATGAGTGTTTCTCGTCGTCCGCACCCAATCAATCCATCCAGTACACACCGAGGAAACGCATGACCATCAAGGATCTCTTCACCTTCGACAAAATGGTGACACCGGTCATCATCAAGATTCTCTACCTGCTTGGCTTGCTTGGTGGCTTGGTGTTTGTCATCATCAGCGTGGTCAACAGTCTCTCAGTTAATGACTACGGGTACATGTATGACACCAGCATCATGTCGCCCGGGAACCTCGGCGTCGTTGGCGCCATCTTTCTCTATGTCGTCGGGATCTTTGTCTGGCGTCTTTTTCTCGAGGCCGTCATCGTCATCTTCCAGATCTATCGCAACCTGAACGAGTCCGCCGAGATTCTCCGCAGTATGAATCAAAGCGCCGGAGGGAAGCCATGAGTGGCTCGAACTTCCTCGACTGGCGCTTTGAGAAGCAACTGTTTCCAGTTGTCATACGCATTCTCAATGGATTCCTGCTCGTCGTCATCGCCCTTGCAGGAGTCATCAGCATCATCGGTGGCATCTACATGATGGCAAACAACGGTGAGAAGTTCGGTGCTGGTTTGCTTTTCGGAGGTCCCATAGCAGCAGCCCTGCTGATCCTGCTCGTCAGGCTCTACTCTGAATCCATCACAGTCATGTTCGAGATACGACGCGCCAGCAATGACATGCTCCTGGCTCTTCGTTCGGGCCCCACGTTTAGAACATCCGGCAGCATGACATCAAGCGCGACACCACCGCTTCCGTCACCAGAAGTACCCCCACTGCCTTCATCACCGTTGCCCCCACCCCCTCCTCCAGCATCAGCTCCGCCCCCGCTGCCCGGGAGCTGACCACTGCATCATAGCGGAATACGTC
>JAEYUG010000065.1 GCA_023432805.1 Bacteroidota bacterium
AGCACCCTATCAACTTCTCATTCTAATTCATCATGTCCAACAATTCAGGAACCCCAAAACAACTAACCACCTCCATCCGAACACTTGATGCGCTTCTTGCTGAAGTCAAGCATCGAGTTTCCATGCAGATGCTCGTCGATCACCTCGGCGGCCTCAATCTCTCACTCCGGGGCAATGACCTCGTCGGTGAATGTCCAACCGGCCATCCGTCTACAGGCGGCACCTGCTTTTCCATTCACATCCAAGACAATTTCTTCAAATGCTTCCACACCGGCTGCACCACCAAGGGTGATGTTGTTGAGCTGGTGCGCATCACACAACGCCTGAGCTTCCCCAAGGCCATCCTCTGGCTCGCCAATGCCTTTCATATCCCACATGCCGTTCCCCAACATGTCACGTGGGGCGCCGATGAGACCGAGGGGGAACGCACCGAACGATACCGCAGGGAGATCAACGCAAAGCTGTATGAGACACTTCTCGTCGCGGGCCACGAGCAGCTCTTCCAACCAATCGGTCATGACGTTCTCGACTACCTCACAACGGATCGCAAGTACGATCCTGCAGTGCTGAGGCGCGCAGATTTCTTCTATCTCCCCCGGTCTCGTGACGCCAAGGACTTCCTGCTGCAGAAGCACCCCGATTTACGAGACGAGATCGATGCGCTTCCACTGAACGGCTACTTCGGCGACAACTTCCGGCTCGCCATCCCGTACCGGGACCGGTTCGGACGAATCACGGGACTCTTGAAGCGGTCGACAGCACCGAAGGGTGAGACCATCACAACCTTCGATGGAAAGACACACGACAATGTCCGATGGGACAGCACCAAGGGCCTCTCCAAGCATGATCTCTTCGGTCTGCATGCAGCAAAGGGTCAGGAAACGCTGGTCATCGTCGAGGGGTACCCCGATGCCATGTACTTTCGTGCCGCCGGCATGGACAACATCGTCGCCATCGGCCAGGGAAACATCGGGACATCCCACATCGAGGGTCTTGTCCACCAGGGCGTCAAGCGCGTCATCATGGCATTCGACAACGATCCGGCAAAGCCGGATGGCTCGCGTCCAGGAACCGAGAACACCCGAACGGCCATTGATCAGATTCTGAAGGGCTCCGCCATCGATGTCTTCGTGATCGATCCTGTGCTATATGGCACACACAAGGATCCAGACGAGTTCGTACGGGCCAACGGACTCGATGCATTCCGTGACCTGGCAGATCTGTGCAACGACAATTATAATTCCCTCCCGACGACAATTAGTGTAATACCACAATAGAAATGTCAGTGGATAAGCTCGATAGAAATGTCAGTGGACATTTCGAGGTTTCCGCATCCCACAGGATGCGAGGAGTCCATGCCCGAGGTTCTATCGATGTCACAGAAAGAACGCATCACGCACCAGGTCATCTGTCAGCTGGCCACAGGCCAGATCACCGCCTCAGAAGCCGCACGCACACTGGGGATCAGTTCCCGGCATGTCTGGCGGCTGCTGGCGCGCTACCGCAGCCACGGTGATGCCGCCTTCGTCCATCAGGCGCGCGGTCGTCCCTCGAACCGCGCCTTCGCGCCCACGGTGCGCGCTCATGTCCTGGAACTGTTCCAGCAGCGCTATGCGGATTATGGCCCTACCTTGTTGAGTGAACGTTTGTTTGAGTTCCATGGGTACATGATTGACCCTGAGACGCTGCGTCGCTGGCTCCTTGCCGCCACGCTCTGGACCCGGGCGCGGAAAGGGCGACGCCACCGACGCCGACGACCGCGTCGCGCGGAACTGGGGCAGATGGTGCAGATCGATGGAAGTCATCATGCCTGGTTTGAGGATCGAGGACCAGCCTGCTGTCTGTTCGTGATCATCGATGACGCAACGAATCACAGCTACTTCCGCTTCGCCCCTGAGGAAAGTGCACACGAGGCGTTAGTGACGCTGCGCGCCTACGTCGAACGCCATGGGGCTCCCCATCAGGTGTATTGTGATCGACACAGCGTGTACTGGAACGACCGGCGACCGACCGACTTCGCACGGAGCGTGGAACGCCTGGGGGGAAGGATGATCTACGCGCACAGTCCGCAGGCGAAAGGACGCGTCGAACGGGCCAACCGAACGCATCAGGATCGCTTGGTCAAGGCCCTGCGCGAGCAGAACATCACCACGATCGCCCAAGCCAATTGCTTTCTCGACAGCACCTATCTCGCCGTGCACAATGCACGCTTTGCGCGCACGACCCCGGTGCTCGATGTGCATCGCAGCATCGCACACCAGGATCTCAATGGCATCTTCTGCTTCGAGGATACGCGCTGCGTGAAGAACGACATGACATTCCAGTACCAGAGTCAATTCTATCAGATCCTTCCCACGCACGGACTGCGGCCGGTGCCGCGGCAGGAGGTGGTGATCCGTCACTGGCTCGACGGCTCGATGCATGTGCTCTGGCGTGGCGAGGAACTCAAGGTCCTCCCAATCGAGGAGCGTCCGAAAGTCGCGTCATCTCGCGGGGGGTATCCCAAACCCACCCACCCGTGGAATGGACGGAAGGTCGGCCGTGCACAGTAGCCAGACAGACGCGTGGCGCAAGCACCGGCAGCGCCTCACACCACATGATCTGCAGATCGTCCTTTCCCGCGTACGAACGATGATGGCCGCCGTCCGACCGGTGTCAAGAGTATATGAACCGTCGCAGAAACGCCGATGCCGACGTCCATGGTCGGGTGCGACGGCTCTTGACACCGGTCCGGCGGCCATCGCAGGCTGGATACGCGGGAAAGGACCACTCCATCGCTGGCGATGCCACCGATGGTGCGACCAGAAAACCGTTGCTTCCCATCATCCCATGACTGACATTTCTAATGAGCTTAAACTACTGACATTTCTAACGAGCTATTACACTCCCGACGACAATTAGAATTCCCTGATTTCATGGTGTCCGTTTTCCTTCCTTCTTCCTGTATGATCTGATGGACGAGTTGTCGGGGATGGTGGCGATCTGTGATGCGTCGTCACCCTGCGCGGACATTTCCACTCCTACCTCTTCGTCGTCGCGTTGCGCCGTCTCCACAGTGGTGTGGCCTTTCCCCTGTGCGTGCGCGAGCCGGTAACTGACCACATTGAGTTCCAGGATGACGCTGTGATGCACCAGCCGGTCGATCGAGGCTGCCGTCGTGATTGGATCCTTGAAGATCTCCGCCCACCGCGAGAAGGGAAGATTGCTCGTCAGGACAATGCTGCCGCGTTCGTACCGGTCGGCCAGAAGCGCAAAGAGAACCTCCATCTCATTGCGGTCGTGTTGCACATACCCGATGTCATCGATGATGAGCGTGGCGAACTTGCGCAGCGACTTCAATGCACGTTCGAGCCGCAGATCCCGTTTTGCACGCAACAGGTCCTGGATCAGGTGGCTCGCCGGCGTGAAGTACACGCTTCTTCCCCGACGGATCAGTTCATGCCCGATGGCGCAGACCAGATGCGTCTTGCCGCTGCCGGGATGGCCGAAGGCAAGCAGATTCTCCGTGCGGTCGACGAACGTCCCGTCGGCGAGCATCGGCAATTGCAGGGAGATCCTCCGGGGAAGACGGCTGGTGTCGAAGGTCTCGAGCGTTTTTTCGAGTGGCAGGCGCGATTGCTTGAGGAGGCGGGCAATCCGATGCTCATTGCGGGAGGCGCACTCGTGTTCGAGGAGCGCGAGCAGATACTGCTCGTATCCCAGCGACTCGGCGCGGGCGCGCGTGGCTTCTCGCTCGAACTCCCGGCGCATCGCGGGGAGTTGCAGACGCGTGAGGTCGTCGGTGATGTGTGCGCACAGAGCTGTCGTTGATGGTGTCATGCGGCACATCCTCTCCGGTGCTGACCGCCGATCAGATGGTCGTAGCGTGAGAGATCGACCGGGAGGACGCACACATCACGCGGCTGCGTCGGTGTGCGGGTCGCCTGGACCAGGATCGCCACCTCCTGAAATCCGATTGCCTGGTCGGCATCAAGCAAGGTGCGCAGCGCCTCATCCACGGCGGTCTCACTCTCCCTGGCTGCCAGTTCGAGGATCCGCAGGTACTCCCGTGCCGCATGTGCCCCGCGACGAGTCTGCAGCAGATCGTAGGCGATGCGGAAGCGGCTTGTCGGGAAAAGGTCGTCCTGCCACTGATACGCGGCGAATGCGCCGGGCTTGCGCACGAGGGAATCGATCACATGCCGGTAGTTGATCCGATGCCCGCCTGCGCCGCGCATCCGGGGGATATCTGCCTCGGCCTGTGTCCCACCATGGAAGACCGACAGGTTCTCCGCTCCGACCCGCACCACCACGGTCTCACCGATCAGGCGACTCGGGACCGAGTACACGTTGCGCAGCACCGTGATCGTCGACGATGTCCGCACTCGCACGTGCAGCACGGTCGAACTCGCAAGACGCCGCGTCGGTAGCGGGCGCAGTGCCGCCCGCTCCTCGAGCCATCGCTCGCGCCGGCCTGCGTTGCGACGGGCCAGGAGCGTGCCGAGAAACGCAGTGTAGTCGTCCCGGCTCGTGAAGTCCCGACTGCCGCGCAGCATCAGCTCCTGATCGACGGCATTCTTGAACAGGTCGTGACTCTTTTCCGCATCCCCGTTCTCATGCGGCTGGCGGACCTGGATCTTCTCCGGCCGCAGCCCGTAGTGCTCCATCAACGCTTCGTAGCGACGGGTGAACGATCGTTTCCCGCCCAGTTCCTTGTGCACGGCGGAGCTCAGCTGGTCGGTCCGATGCGCCAGCGGTACGCCCCCGAGTTTCCAGAGTGCCTGCTGCAGACCGTCCGAGAGGCTCTCGAACGACTCGGAGAAACAGATCGTTGCCGTCTCCCAGTTCGAGTAGGTCAGCACGAAATGGAACACGATGTGGGGGAACTCCTGCCCGCCGATCGTGACGCGCAACCGGTTCATGCACGTGAAATCCGAGGCACACAAACGACCCGGGGCGTGTGTCTGGGGGAACATCACCTCCTTGGGCGGTCCGGCAAGCGCACGCCATTGCCGCATCCGGCGTTGCAGCGTGCGCAGCTGCCCGTCCTGATACTTGCCGGGGTATCGGCGTTGAAGCCATCCGAAGACGGTTTTCGCGTGAAGCGCACCTTCATCGGCGAGCAACTGCTCGATCTCCGGCCAATCCTCCGCGAAGAGATCTTCGCGGGTGCGCCACGGCCGATCCGGCTTCGACGCGCTTGGCAGCAGATCGCTTCGAAGATACTTGCGCGCTGTCTTCGGGTCCATGCCCGCCTGGGCTGCTGCCACGGTGAGCGTTCCGCTCTTGCTGTACGACATCTTCAATCTCCTTACCTGGTGGTCTGTGACCATGGCGAACTCCGGCTGGTGGGCGGAGTCTCCATGTTGTATCCGACTCCACGAAACGGGAATTCTAATTGTCGTCAGTAGGGAAATCTAATTGTCGCTGATCAGCAAACCGCGGGATACCGCCTACGCGAAAGGCACACAACTCATAAACACCATCGGATTCGACACGATCCAGCAGTACTGGGAAAAGAACGGGACAACAGCAACGATAGCAATGCTGAACAAGATCGCGCCGTTTCCCGTCACGAAGGGCGTCGTTAGCAATCTCGTCAAGAAACATGGCTGGAGGCGGCGCGTCACCGACATGAACGACCCACTCTTCCGCCTCGTCCTGAAGGATCCAAACAAGATCCCGGTCTTCAGGCATGTCCAATTCATGTTCAGAGGCATTGCGATCGAGGATCTGATCTGCTGGATCCAAAACATCCTTCAGAATCATCCCAACCTCTGCTACTGTGGATTTAAACGCTGCTCCACTCACAAGGGATGGCTTCGAGGTTTCGAGACACAGCTTTCCGAGCTCGCAATCGCAATCGCGTATCTCGAACATGCGACACCCTCAGTAAAGGTCAGTCGAGCTAAGAAATTCATCAGTGGCAACCTGAAGCACTATATGGAGCAAGGCTACAATACCGATGACGAATACCAAGGCTACGTTTCCAATGGCACAGCCATTCTGGCAGCGTACCTCTGCAGATACCCGGTCAGAGAGATCAGCCAGTCGTGTGAATACGCCTACGTTGGCATCGCGAAGGTGAAACAGCCGTATCAGCGACGACTCGTGTAGCTGGTCGCTCGCAGGGAGCATGTCGACACGATCTACAGCGGAGGTGTAGGTATATTCCGATGAGCTCGGGAGCATGCTCCCGTCTGTAAGCACTTGGATATGCTGAACTTACGCGTGCTCCGTACGAATCAGAATCTAAAGGAATAGGGCGACGTACGTTGCCCCTTCCAGCCGTATTCTGCACAGCTACAGGGCGGGTGAGCTCCACATGCGCTTCGGGGGAAAGGCTCATCGATCCATGTTGTACGATCACCGATGCCGCGTGGGATCCGCATGAGGGTCTCCAAGTGCGTCGTCAGCGAACGAGCACCATGCTCCGGCTCAATGTTCGACCGCCAGCGCGCAGCACTGCCCGGTAGACACCCGAGGGAAAGCTGCCACCATCGAACACAACCCGGTGTTCGCCCGCTTCTCGCGTGCCATCAACAAGGCGGGCCACTTCGCGTCCGGGACTGTCATGCATCACAAGTTCGACCTGCGTCCGGGTGGGAAGGGAGAAGACGATCGTGGTCGATGGATTGAAGGGATTCGGATGGTTCTGCTCCAACGTGATTTCCGTGGCGACTGGAATGATCTCGACATCGCTCACCGGCATCGAGGGATCGAATACTTCGACAACGGATTGATACTGTGCATGGTCGACACCTCCGGCCACGTAGAAGCGACCTGCGCCGTCGTAGAGCATGCGCGTGGCGGACTGCACCGGCGTGGGTTTCGGTTCCAGTTCGGTCCATCTATCCGTGGCGGGGTCATACGACCACGTGCGGTTGGTCGGATAGGTCGACCGATGCGTGGTTTCATCGTACCCCGCGGTCAGATACACCAGACGTCCGTCCGTGCCCGTCGACATGCGGATCAACGGGCCGCCGGGAAAATCGGCGAGACGCGACCAGATGATTGAATCGCCCGCGACCACGCCCCTGTACACCTCCCCGTGGAAGGTGCCGGTGCTGACACCATATGCATACCCGCCGATCGTGTAGACGACGCCATGGAGATACACCGTGCCGAACGAGCGCATGGCCCGCGGGAGCCTCGTCGGCGAAATCGTCCATGTATCGGTCCCGGGCTTGTATATCTGTATGGTGTCGGTCTGGGTATCGAGTTCATCCCGACCTCCCCCAAGAATGAAGATCCGATTCTCATGCACAAAGCTCCCGGCTGCAAATACGGGGTACTCCATATCATCGAAGCGTGTCCACGTGCGAGAGCGAGGTTCAAAGCGAAGTACGGATGAATCATACAGAAGTGGTAAAGACGCTCGATATCCTCCGATGACGTAGATCATGCTGTCGACAACCTCCACCGAAGACAGGTAACGATCGGTTGTCATCGCTTCGAGAGTTGCCCATACGCCGGTCCTGATATCGAAATGAAACACCGCGCCGCTGACTCGTTCTCCCCTCCAATTTGTCGTGAACCCGCCAAAACAGTACAGGGAACTGTCATGATGGACCGCGCCCATATACCCGCAACCGATCGGCATATCCACGCCACGGCTCCACTGCGATTGCATGCGAGGACGGGCAATAAGATGCTCGAAAGGGGTATTGGTTGACGCTGACAACCCGACAGGGACCGGGAACGGATCGTCTACAACCTGCGACTGCGCCCGCACCGTGATAGGCATGCACAAGAGCAGCAACAGCGGAGTCACTGCTCTCCATCTGCCTTTCATCGCACACCCCCCTTCCGATGATGCATCACTGTGGTTCTCATGCCATAGGATGTCGAGAGCACGGCCAGATACAATCCGGTGGGCAGGGTCGCCGGCACTGTGAACCGCAGGGTGTGTCTGCCTGCGCGCTGCACGCCATCGGCAAGCGTTGCGATGCTCTGACCAAGCACATTGTACACACGCACCGACACCGGCATTTCCTCGGGAATCCAGTATTCGATCGTCGTCTGCCACGAGAACTCGTTCGGATAGTTCCGAATGCCCAGCATGTCATCGACCGGCATACTCTCTCCTTCCATCTCCTCATCTGTTGCACGCGTGCGCTTTGGAAGAAACCGAAGGCCGTGCCGTGGCAGGAAACGCTCGTATCCGCGCGTCATCGTGTGCGCAGTTCTACGAATATTCTCCGAGACATGCTGCGTTTCCATCCCACCGAGAATGCTCTGCACCTGCGCACCAGCATCCCGCACCATCGCCGCAACGAGCAGCATCTGCA
>JAEYUG010000112.1 GCA_023432805.1 Bacteroidota bacterium
CTCCGTGCGTTCGATCGCGTCGAGAATGCGCATGCCGCCGTGCCAGATCGCGCGCAGCTCGAGCCGCAGCCGCAGCGGCACCATGCCGAACAGCGGCACGGATGCCTGAAAGTACCGGCGCGTGCGCTCGACCTCGAAACGGATCACGCTGCGCAGCGCATCGGTCGACCGGCCGGCGAGGATGTCGTCGCGCAACGCGCCGATCGCCACGAGATCCTCTTCGGGAATGTACACCCGCGGCTTGCGCGCATCCACCGAGACGTCCTGCCAGAAGTTGGCCAGCTGCAGCCCCGTGCAGAGCGCGTCGGATGCCGCGGCCGTGCGTTCGGTCAGCAGTCCGTGCAGCGCGAGCACGATGCGGCCGACGGGATTGGCCGAACGCCGGCAGTAGTCGAGCACGTCGTCGAAGGTCGCGTACGCGGTCACGCGCACGTCCTGCTCGAAGGCATCGAGCAGATCATGGAAGAGTTGGACGGGAATGTCGAAGCGGCGGATCGTGTCGCCAAGTGCGATGAAGACGGGATGCTCCGCATCACCCATGACGCACCGCTCGAGCTGCATGCGCCAGGCGGCAAGCTCCGCGAGCCGCTCGCCGGCACTCGCCGCACCCTCGTCGGCAAAATCGTCGGCAGCGCGCGCGAAGGCGTACACCGCGGCGACATGGGGACGCAGCCGCGCGGGCAGCAGCCGCGAGGCGACGGGAAAGTTTTCGTAGTGGTCGCGCGCCACGCGCAGGCAGTGCGCGTACGCGCCGGATGGGAGCGGGTCCTCGCTCACGCGATCATCGCAGCTGTGAGACATGGGCCGCAGAACGGCCAAACCATAAAGATGCCTCCCCATGCACGAAAATGCAATGCCGCCGCCACGGCACGCGCAGCACGCACCTCACACCTTGATCACTGTGCTGTCCTGCGTGATCAGCACGTCGTACGTGCGCGGCACCGCATTCTCGACCGCGACCACGTCGTAGCGCGACAGATCGTCGAGCACCGCATTCTCATAGGAAACGTCGCGCCGGTTGCGCTGGTACAGATGCCGCCCCTCCTCGCCGCAGAGATACAGCAGCGTGCGTCCCTTCTCGAGAAACACCTCGCTCACCACCCGGTGATACGTGTTCCCCTCGTGATACGCATCGGCGAGCGTCGCCCCGTGCCGGTTCAGCACGAGATAGCTGAACTTGAGCGAGAGCTTCACCGCACCGAGCGCCCGGTCGAGCCGCTCCATCCAGACGGGACGCTCCCAGGGCAGATCGTGGTGACACCAGTCGCGCGCATCGGCGAGAGCCGGACACTCCCCCTGCCGGAAGCACGGCGCGTACACCGTCCACCCCGTCGCCACCGCCTGATCGCGCAGCGCGAGCAGCGCCCGCGAGGTTTCGCGCAGCGCCGGTTCGATCAGCACCACCGATCCCCCGGGCGCGAGCACCCCGGCACATCCCTCGAGCAACTGCGCATGCCGGTCCGCAGGCATTTCGTTGAGCAGGTTCATCGCGAGCACGATGTCGTGCCGTCCCTCCACGCGCAGCCCGCGCGCGAGATCGCCCTGCACGGTGTCGATGGATGCGGGAAGCGGCGCGCCGAGTTCGGACAGCACCCCCGCGGTGCGCCGCGTGAATGCCAGCGCATCCCCGTCGCGATCCGCACCCGTGTAGCGGAAGCCGGGCGGCACGACCCCGTGGCTGCGCAGCGCACGATCACGCCAGACCGTGAGCGCAAGCAGGCCCGTCGCCGTGCCGCAGCCGAGATCGAGCACGCTGAGCGGCGTGTCGTGTCGTGGATCGCACCCGAGCATCAGCTCGTCGAGCACGTGCAGGGGCTTGAGCAGATTCGCGGTGGTGTAGTAGAGGAAGTAGGCATTTCGGACGGAGGGATCCGAAAAATACGACCGCGTGCCGGAGGCACGCGGTCGCAGATCGGTGAAGTAGTCCGAGAGACGGGCGAGCGTCGTGTCGATGCGTCGGAGGGCCGATTCGTCGCCGGGCGCGTGCCCGAGCATGCGACGAATCAGATCGTCATGCCAGTCCGGCAGCCGCAGCATCAGCACGCATCGTCAACCGGCGGTGCGTGCCGGGCACGGACCGCCGCATGGAATCAGTTGTCCTCTTCTTCGACGTCTTCGCCGTCGCCTTCGTCCAGTTCGTCGTAGGCGTCGAGAATGATGCCGGAGAGGTCGAGCGCGAAGCCGGCCTTGTCTTCAGGGACGAAAGTGAGAAACAGGTTGATGCCCTCCTCGAGGCGCTGCTGCGTGTCGTCGATGTCGAACAGCTGCTCGAGCACGGTGTTGGCCTCCTCTTCGGAGAGATTGAGGAACCCCTTGGCGGTGGCGTCCTGGATGGTCATGGAAACTCCTGGGTGATCGAAATGATATGTCGCCCAACATACGGAAAAAATCATCAAACAAAATCGCAACCCACCACGGCAATTCAACATCGGGTACGTATCGATGCAGGTTCATCCCATGCGTTGTAAGTGAAGGATGGTCTCTGCACGCGTATTCATTTAACGAGTACCATGCTCCGGCTCAATGTTCGGCCGCCTGCGCGCAGCACTGCCCGGTAGACGCCCGAGGGAAGGCCGCCACCATCGAACACAACCTGGTGCACTCCTGCCTCTCGCGTGCCATCAACAAGGCGGGTCACTTCGCGTCCGGGACTGTCATGCACCACAAGCTCGACCTGCGTCCGGGTGGGAATCGAGAAGACGATCGTGGTCGATGGATTGAAGGGATTCGGATGGTTCTGCTCCAACGTGATTTCCGTGGCGACTGGTATGATCTCGACATCGCTCACCGGCATCGAGGGATCGAATACTTCGACCTCTG
>JAEYUG010000115.1 GCA_023432805.1 Bacteroidota bacterium
TCCTCGTCCACCCAGCACTCGCTGAACATTCGTCAAGAGTGGACGAGGACGTCCACCCTCCTTTCACGGTTCCGTCCGCGCTCCGGTCGTTGGACGGGAGCCGGTGGGGACGTACTTTCGTATCATGGCCACATTGCTCCGTACCCTGTTCATCGGCGACATCGTCGGCACCCCCGGGATGAATGCCGTCGCCCTCTTCCTGCCCAACCTGATCACGACCTACGCGCCCGATCTCATCGTCGCAAACGGCGAAAACGCGCACGACGGCAAGAGCATCAGCGAAGCCCAGTTCGCCCAGCTGCGCGAACTCGGCGTGCATGTGGTCACGAGCGGCAACCACATCTGGGAAAAGTGGCACATCCAGAAACTGCTCGCCGCAGAACCGGCGCTCCTGCGCCCGATGAACTATCCCCGTGAGGCGGCGGGACGCGGCTACGCGATCGTCGACCTCGGCAGCAAGGGCAAGGTCGGCGTCCTGAATCTGCAGGGACGAACCTTCATGCAGCCGATCGACTGTCCCTTCCGCACCGCCGACAAGGCCCTCGAACGACTGTCACAGGAAACCGCCGTCATCATCGTCGACATGCATGCGGAAGCCACCGCTGAAAAGATCGCCATGGCATGGCATCTCGACGGACGCGCAAGCGCCGTGATCGGCACGCATACGCATATCCAGACGGCCGACGCGCGGATCTTTCCCGGCGGCACCGCCTACCTGACCGATGTCGGCATGACCGGACCCTACGACAGCGTGGTCGGCATGCGCAAGGACATCGCCGTCAAACGCTTCACCCGTCAGACGCCCTTCAAGTTCGAAATGGCGTCCGACGACGTGCATCTCAGCGCCGTGCTCATCGACATCGACATCGAAACCGGTCATGCACAGCGCATCACCCCCATGACGCTTCCGGAGTTCCAGACCCATGTCAGCGAATCTGATTGACGGCACCGCAATTGCCGCCACCATCAAGAACGAGGTGCGCGACGAGGCCGCGCAGCTGAAGGAACGGCACGGCATCGTGCCGGGACTCGCATTCCTGCTCGTCGGTGAGAATCCTGCCTCGCAGTCCTACGTCCGTTCGAAGGGCAAGGCCTGCGAGTACTGCGGCTTCCACTCGACGACGATCGAAATGCCGGCACATGCCACGCAGGACGACATTCTCGAGCAGATCGATGCGTGGAACGTCGATCCCGACATCCATGGCATCCTCGTGCAGCTGCCGCTGCCCGCGCATGTCGACGAGCATGCGGTGATCCGCGCCATCACGCCGCGCAAGGACGTCGACGGCTTCCATCCCGTCAATGTCGGCAAGCTGGTGATCGGGCAGGAGACGCTCGCACCGTGCACGCCCGCGGGCATCCTCGAACTGCTCGCACGTTCGGGCAACGATCCCGCCGGCAAGCATGTGGTGGTGGTCGGCCGCAGCAACATCGTGGGCAAGCCCGTGGCCAACATGCTCGTGCAGAAATCCCGTGGCGCCAATGCGATCGTGACGGTCGCGCACACGGCGGCGAAGGATCTGACGCGCTACACGAAGGATGCGGACATCCTGATCGCGGCGATCGGCCGCGCGCACGCCATCACCGCCGACATGGTGCGCGAGGGCGTGGTGGTGATCGACGTGGGCATCAACCGCATCGACGATCCCACGCATCCCAAGGGCTCGCGTCTGGTCGGGGATGTGGACTTCGCGGGCGTCGCTCCGAAGGCCGCGGCCATCACTCCCGTGCCCGGCGGCGTTGGTCCCATGACCATCGCCATGCTCATGCGCAACACGCTCGACGCGGCGCGGCGCACGATACGATCCTGATCCCCCATCACCCCGGATCCGCCGCCCCGCGATGCTGACACGTGACGGCTATCGTCGCTACTACGACGACTTTTACGCGACGACGGATTTCCGTCACTACTCCGAGCGGGTGGACCGTGCATTGCTGGCCGCGTTGTTCGATCGTGGTGGGGTGCGCGCTGGTTCGCGCGTTCTCGATCTCGGATGCGGAACGGGGGTGCAGCTGGCGCGGATGCGTGCGCTGGGCATGCGGGCCGTTGGTATTGATCTGAGCATGGTCGCCGTACGGCGCACGACGGGCATTACCGATGCCACGATCGCGGTGCAGGGCGACGCGCTGCATCTGCCTCTGGCCGACGAGAGCGTCGACGCCGTGGTTGCGATCGGATGCAGTCTGATGAACGCAGACGACGACGCGCGTGTCGACCAGCTGTTTGCCGAGAGTCTCCGTGTGGTGCGCACGGGAGGCTGCGTGGTGGCGACCACCTGCAGCGACTTCAGCGGCCACGAGAAAGGTGGGTGGACGCAGCGGACGCGGCACGCACTCGAAGAGCGGCTCCGGCAGCTTCCCGGCGGAAGACGCGCACTGCACTACGGATTGCCCGGTCTGGCACGATTCCACCGGGCGCTTCCCCTGCATCCTCTCACGGATGCGCTGCTTCGCCTGCCGTTCGCGATTGCGCGGACGGCGGTCTACATTGTCTGGAAATGACAAATCCGAAAACCAGTCTCAGACACCATCATGATCATCGGTATTCTCAAGGAACGGTTTCAGGACGAACAGCGCGTGGCGCTCTCACCCGCGGGTGTGGAGACGCTCGTGCAGTCCGGTGCGCAGATCCTGATCGAAACGGGCGCGGGGCAGTATGCACGCTTCAACGACGAACAATATGAAAAGGCGGGGGCGACCGTCGTGTACTCGATGGAGGAGGCCGCGGGGCGGGCCGACATCGTGCTCAAGGTCATGCCGCCGAACAGCGACGAGTATGCGGTGCTCGGCGAGGGTCAGACGCTGTTGTCGTTTCTGCTGCTTGGCATGCGCAATCGGGAGTTCGTGCAGCATGCGCTCGACAACCGGATCACGACCATCGGCTACGAGTACCTGCGCGGCCGCGACGGGGGCTTCCCGATTCTGCGCGCGATGAGCGACATCTCCGGACAGATCTCCGCGATTGTCGCCTCGCGTTTCCTGCGCAGCGATCAGGGGGGACGTGGGATTCTGCTTGGCGGACTCGCGGGCGTGGCCCCGGCTGCGGTCGTGATTCTCGGCATGGGTGCCTCGGGCATGGCCGCTGCACAGGCGACACTCGGCATCGGCGCGCAGGTGATTGCGCTCGATACGGACATCGACAAGCTGCGCGAGGCGGAGAGTTATTTCGGCAAGCGCATCACGACGGTGATGGCGAGTCCCGAAAACATCCGTCGCGGCGTGCGCATCGCCGACGTGCTGATCGGAGCGATTTCGATCAACGACGATCACAGCCACCATCTCGTCAGCGAGGAGATGGTACGCACGATGAAGGAAGGCGCGGTGGCCATCGACATTTCGATCAACCAGGGGGGATGCATTGAGACCAGCCGTCCCACGACCATCGCAGAGCCGGTGTTCATCAAGCACGGTGTGATCCACTACTGCGTGCCGAACATGCCGTCGATGGTGGCGCGCACCTCGACGTACGCGTTGACGAATGGCCTGATTCCCTACCTGCAGCAAGTGCTGGCCGACGGCATTGGTGCGAGCATCGATGCACAGGGCTCGCTGCGCTGCGGCGTGGTCACGCACAAGGGCGTGGCGACGCATCGCATTCTGCAGGATTTGTACGGCATTCCCGCCCAGCCCTTCGAATGTGCGTTGTGAACTCCACGAGCGACGACATCCATCCCTTCCCCCGAATCTGAAATCCGAACGCGAAGAACCTGAGGTTTGCCCATGCAATGGCTGTCCAACTACAACAAGAAAGTCACCACGGCCGAAGCCGCCGTGCAGTGCATCAAATCCGGTGACAACGTCTACATCCATCCCGGCTGCGCGCTGCCCGAGCTGCTCGTCAAGGCGATGGTCGCCCGCTACGAGGAACTGCACGATGTGACGCTGCACCACATCATCACGATCGGCGACGCCGGATACACCGCGCCGGAGATGCAGGGGCATTTCCGGCACAACGCGCTCTTCATCGGCGGCAACGTGCGCGAAGCCGTCAACAAGGGTATGGCCGATTTCACCCCGATCTACCTGAGCGAGATACCGCAGCTCTTCTTCAAGAAGATCGTGCCGGTCGACGTCGCGCTCATCCACGTCTCCGAGCCCGACGAGCACGGCTTCTGCAGCTTCGGCGTCGGCATCGAAACCACCAAGCCCGCCTGCGAAGTCGCCAAGGTCATCGTCGCGCAGGTCAACAAGCGCATGCCGCGCACCCTCGGTGACAGCTTCATCCACATCAACAAGATCCACCACATCGTCGAGGTCGACACCCCGATCGCCGTGGCCCCACAGGTCGGCGACGCTGTCAGTGCCGAAGAGGCCGACGTGTTCCGCAACATCGGTGCGCACATCGCCGATCTGATCGAAGACGAGAGCACGCTGCAGATGGGCATCGGCAGCATTCCCGACGCAACGCTGAACTTCCTCGACAACAAGCGCAACCTCGGCATCCACACCGAGATGTTCAGCGACGGCGTGATCAAGCTCGTGGAGAAGGGCGTCATCAACAACGAGAAGAAGACCCTGCACGTGGGCAAGATGATCGTCTCGTTCGTGCTCGGCGAGAAGCCCGTCTTCGACTTCATCGACAACAACCCGATCGTGGAGTTCCACCCCAGCCACTACGTCAACGATCCCTACATCATCGCACAGAACCGGCGCATGGTCGCGATCAACAGCGCGTTGCA
This sequence comes from Bacteroidota bacterium, assembly GCA_023432805.1. Taxonomy (GTDB): domain Bacteria; phylum Bacteroidota; class Ignavibacteria; order SZUA-365; family SZUA-365; genus JAEYUG01. Next base: position 4,680 of record JAEYUG010000115.1, read on the forward strand.
GGTGGATCTCACCGGACAGGTATGCGCAGATTCGATCGGTCCCAGATTGTATTCGGGATTCGGCGGGCAGGTCGATTTCATCCGCGGTGCCTCCCGCAGCGACGGGGGGAAGCCGATCATCGCGCTGCCTTCGACGGCGCGCAACGGCGAACTGTCACGCATCGTGCCGCACCTGATTCTCGGTGCCGGCGTGACCACGAACCGCGCGGATGTGCACTACGTGGTGACCGAGTACGGTGTGGCCTCGCTGTTCGGCAAGACCGTGCGCCAGCGCGTCAATGAACTCATCCACATCGCGCATCCGAATTTCCGTGACGAACTGCGCGCATATGCCCGCAAGGTCAACTATATTTGATTTCTCCCTCACGATACGACTGGTGACGGGTCGCATGAGACTTCCCTCGTTGTTCATATTCGCACTGTTGTGTGCTGCGACGGTGCATGACGCAGGCGCGCAGTATCTGCGTGACATGTCCGCTGGTGGTGCCATGTCCGTTGCACCGGCCCGGCCCGGACAGCTTCCCCCCGATGTGCTCAATCCCGAACCCTCGCAGTGGTGGCTCGGACCGCAGATCGGCATCAACCTCAATTCTCATCCCGGGACCTTCCATCCCTACTGTGAAGAGTGCAGCTTCTCGAATGGAAGCGGGGCGGGGGTGCTGCTGGGACTGCAGCTCGAATACGTGGCCTCGTCTGCACTGCATCTGACGGCGAAGCTGCTCTATGACAACAAGACGGCGGACTACACCGCCCTCACGCCGCAGCGCCTCAGTGATGTGAAGGTGATCGAGACGGGCGAGTATGTGCAGGAGCGTGTCAACTACGAACGCACGTCATCGGTCGTGCTGTCGTACATGATGCTGCATCTGGTGGCGCAGGTGTATCCGTTCGGTGGATTCTATCTGTTTGCTGGACCGGCCGTCGGCATTCCGCTGGACGCGACATACAATGTGCGCGAGAAGATCATGGACCCCGGCTACGTCTACCCGCGCACCGAGTTGACTGAGGAAGACATCGAGCCTGTGACGAATCTCGATCGCATCACGACGCTGGAATCTCCGCGGCTCGATCTGCGTGCCGGCATCGGGTACGATCTGAACATCGGCCGCGGCGTCATGCTGTCGCCGGAAGTCAGCTACGGCCTGCCGCTCAACGACATTGCGGCATTCGCCGGCTGGAAGGCTGAAACGATTCATCTCGTCGCCGTTTTGAAAATTGCATTGTGAGCACTGCACCATGAGCCTTCGCATCAACAAGCCAGCAACGACCATGCGCTCGACCCTTCTGCTCTTCGGAGTCGTACTGCTCCATGCAGCGTTTGTGGGCGGCTGCGCCTCCTCGAAACCCGAACCTGAGGCTGTGGTCGCCGAACCCGTTTCCAAGAATCCCCCGGTCGCCTACAATCTCGGTTCGGATGTGAACTCGTCTTCCGACGACTACGGGGCGGACATGTACGACGGACGCCTGATCTTCACGTCGAAGCGGCCGACGATCGAGGGCTATATCCAGGGCGACGACCTCTGGTTCACGGACCGTGAGCGCGGGGGATGGAGCCAGGCGCTCAACTTCGGCGGCACGATCAACAGCGAACTCGATGAGGGATCGGCGCAGATCACCTCGGACGGCAGCTCGGTCTTCTACGTGCAATGCTTCACCGAAGACGGAATGGGAGACGCAGACATCTACACATCCGTGTTCGACCGCAAGGGCAAATGGCAGAGTGTGCGCAATCTCGGCGAGGGAGTGAATTCGAAGTACTGGGATTCGCAGCCGTTCGTTTCGCCCGATGGCAGCGAATTGTATTTCGCGTCGGATCGATCGGGTGGCCAGGGGGGAACGGATCTCTGGGTGAGCAAGCGCCTGCGCTCGGGCAAGTGGGGCGTGCCCCGCAACCTCGGTCCCGTCGTCAACAGTCCGGGCAATGAGAAGAGTCCGACGATCTCCCCGAACGGCACGTTGTTCTTTGCCAGCGACGGGCACCCCGGGGCACGCGGCTACGACCTCTACATGAGCACGGAGAATGGCAAGAAGGGGTGGACGGTGCCTAAACGCCTGATGGCACCGTTCAACTCATCACGCGATGAACTGTTTTTCCGACTTTCGGCGGAAGAGGACACCGTCTACATTTCCTCGAACCGAGAGGGGGGGCAGGGCGAGCTCGACATCTGGCTCGTCACCCCGAATCCCTACAAGGATACCAGCAGATACGTCTACTACTTTGTCGGACAAGTGTACGACACGCTCAGCACGATGGGTCTGAAGGAAGCGACGCTTTCGATCGTGACCGCAGACAATGACACGACGAGCATCCGCTGTGACCGCAGCGGACGCTTCCGCGTGGTGATTCGTCCCGGTGACGTGTTCACGGCCACAGCCACCGCGCCGGGATATGATTCCCGCAGCGCGCGCATCACCATTCCCGACAAACCCCGGTATACCGACTACACCCGCAGTTTCGGTCTCGGGCAACTCCCCGTTGCTCCCGGTGACGAGAAGCCGACCGACGAGGCAGGTGAGAAGCCGACGATCGTGCTTTTTGATTTTGACAAATCCGCCCTGCGTGGCGACACGCGGGCACTGCTCGATGCGGTGTTCGCGGATCTGATCGCACCGGTGCTCGCTTCGAAGGGTGAGCTCGAGATCGCACTCGACGCGCATACCGACGATGCGGGCACGGAGGAATATAATGTGCGTCTGTCCAAGCAGCGTGCGGCGGCGGTGTCGTCGTATCTGACCGGGAAGGGCGTGCCGCTCTCGGCCATCAGCGTGAATGCGTATGGTGAAGCGAGGCCTGTCGACAGCAATGCAACCGACACCGGCCGCCAGCTCAACAGGCGGGTGGAAATTCGTGTGACGAGTGGAGCCATGCGCTGACGACGCATTCTTCCGCGTGTGAAAGGAGACCCCCATGTCAACTCCCGTTCGCACCCGCACCTTGTGGATCCTGCGCGCGCGTCTGATCCATTCCGCACTGTTCCTTCTGCTGTTCGGCGGCGTCCTCACCATGGAGGCCGCCGCGCAGATTCTTTTCTCGGTCGGCGTTGCCTCGACCGAGGCATATCCCACCATCCGCATTCCCGTGCGCGTGATCGACAACAGCGCGGTGATCACTTCGCTGAAGGCGTCGGATTTCACCGTGCACGAGAACGGCGCCCCGATGTCGCCGCTGCGCCTCGACTGCACCACCTCGGTGGCGCAGGACACACTCAACGTCGTGTTCGTGATCGACGTAAGCCTGTCGATGGCCTTCATCGAAGGCACGCGGCGCTACGATCCCGACAGTCTGAAGTGGCGTAAGGCCAAGCAGGTCACGAGTCTGGCATTCTCGAAACTGCGCGCGCAGGATCGCGGCGCGCTCATCAGCTTCTGCCGCTACCCCAACACCGAGCAGTGGTTCACCACCGACATCGCGGCGCTCGACCGGGCGCTGTACGGACTCAGCATCTGCGAAGGCACGTCGCTGCATGACGCGATCGATCTCGCGGTCAGCATCGCCGACGGACAGCCGGGCAAGACCATCATCATCGTCATGACCGACGGGGGCGACACGACCTCCCAGCTGCATCTGATCGATGCGATCAATGCAGCCCGGCGCGAGTTCATTCCCGTCTACTCGATCGGTCTCGGTGTCGACGCCCAGGGCGGGGCCGCGCTGGATTCGCTCTCGCGCCTGACGGGCGGCGAGTATCATCTCGCGCCTACCAGCGCCCAGCTCGAGGATGTGTTCAAGCGCATCATGAGCAGCATCTACGACAACAGCTGCATCCTCTCGTACGAAACCCCCGATACCTGCCGCGCCGGCGGACTCCGTGCCGTCGACGTCGCAGTCACGGTGGCGGGATCGACCTTCACCGGCAGCACGCTCTACGCCGTCGACGACTTCCGCTCGCATGTCGCGCTGCGTCCCGCAGTCGCGGATCTCGTTGCCGACGACCAGACGCATGTGATCCCCATCATGATCACGGGCGAGGTGCGGGCGGGCGAGGGGATCGATCTCGAGGCGGACATCACCTTCGATCCACTGCTCTGGCGCTTTGCGGGCATCCGCCGCACCGGCACGCTGACCGACGGTGCGACGCCGCTGCTCGCATCGGAAGCCCCCGCCGGCACGGTGCACGTGTCGGGGCATGACATCGTTCCCACCATGAGCGTGCCCTACGGCAGCGAGGTTGTCCTGTTCGCGGTCGAACTGGAAGCGCTGCATCAGACACGCAACATCGCCACGCGCATCGACGTGCGAAACGTGGTGATGCAGCAGGAGTGCGAGATGCTGCCCACGTCGTTGTCGGATACGACGGTGATCAACGGCTGTCTGGCGCTCGCGCGCATCTCGGTCGCGGAGCCGATGGCCGTGCCTGCGGGCGACGAAGTGCATCTGCCGCTCGTGTTGCAAGATGCGATCGATCTCGCCCAGCCGCTGCGCGTGACCACGACCGTGCACTTCGACGCAGCGCGCCTTGCGTACCTGCGAACCGAAACGAGGGCGGCGATCGCCGCGATGCTCGACGTCGCGGTGGTCGAGCGCGTGCCGGGCGAACTTGCGGTGGTGATCGACGGCGCGCAGCCGGCGGATTCGATCGGCGTGCTCTGTACCTTCGTGTTCCGCTCGATTCCGCATGATGCGTCGGCGACAACGCCCGTGACGCTTGCAAACACCATGCTCGTCCAGTCGTGTCTGCCTGCGATCCAGACCAGCGACGCGACCGTGGCACTCGATGGCACCTGCGAACGCGTGGTCGCACGCCTGCCCGGTGCGCGGCTCGCGCAGAGCATCCCGAATCCCGCCACCGCGCTGCAGCCGGTGATCACCGTGACGTACGAGACGGCGGGGGAGGAGGATCTGCGGCTCGAGCTGGTCGATATGACGGGACGTCCCATCGCCGTGCTGGCCGAGGGTCGCAGCGCGGCGGGACGCCACAGCACCTCATTCGATATGCGCGGCCTGCCCGCAGGCACCTACCTCTGCATGCTGCGGGAGGGACGCACCGTCTTCACCCGCACGCTGATCTGGTCGCCTTGACCTCTGGCACGCACCTGACTGAGAGGCGAGGTCACATGCTGCAACGTCTGCTGCCCGCACTTCTGTTCATGCTCTGCGCACCCGCCGCGGTTGCGCAGTCCATTGCACTCGATGTCACGGAACTGGACGTGACGCGTTTCCCGACGGTTCAGGCGAAGGTCGAGATCCGCCGCAACGGCATGCTGCTCCGCGCTTTCGCACCATCGGATTTCCGTGTGCAGGAGAACGGCATCGAGCAGCGGGTCGAGTCCATCACCTGTCCGGGGGATTCCACCACACGACTCTCCATCGGGATTCTGATCGACCGCTCGGGCAGCATGGCGTTGCTCGGACCGTATCAACCCGATCCCGACAGCGCGATACTGCGGGCGGCCAAGCGTGCGGTGAGCACGTTTCTGGGATACCTCGATGCGCGGGATGAAGCCGCGCTCTACAGTTTCTCGACATCGCTGGTGACGCCGGATCTGCAGACCGTCATCCCGTTCTTCTCGGTGGAGCAGGATTTCACGCGCGATACCGCACAACTGCGCAGGGCGCTCGTTCCGATCGTTGCGTACGGTGGCACATGGTTGTGGCGTTCCTCGGTCTCCGCGATCAACCATCTCGCACCCCGGCCTGGTCGCCGGGTGCTCATCGTGTTGACCGACGGTGAAAGCCAGCGCGAGTACACGTGGTTTCCGAGTACGGTGATCGCCGCGGCACAGACACAGGGGATCCCCGTCTATACGATCGGACTCGGTGCGAGCATCAATGCCAGTGAACTCCTCTCCGTTGCGAATGCCACCGGGGGACGCTTCATCGCATCGCCCGACGAGACGATGCTTGAACAGGTGTTCACCACGCTCGCACGCGAGATCATCTCCGATGCCTGCGTGCTGCGGTACGTTGCGCGCGACGGATGTCTCGACGGCAGCGACAGACGCGTCGATGTGCAGCTCATGGCCGATTCCCGCTACGCGGAGGATACGGCCTCCTACAGCCTTCCACATGCACTCTCACCGGTCACGCTCGCGCTGCCGGGCGTCATGGACGTTCCGTCGCGCACCGACATCACCGTGCCTGTGATGCTCGTCGAGACGTTGACGCTGTCACCGTTGACATGGCGACTCTCGGTGCGGTTCGATCCCGCCCTGCTTCGCTTCGCGGGCCTGCGGCAGCAGGGCACGATCGCCGAGGGTGCGTCGGTGACGATCGATCACGCGACACCGGGCGAGCTGCACATCTCGGCGGCATCCTACCTGCCCGTGCGAGCCGGGGGCACGCTCGTCGAGGTGGACTTCCACACAGTCGGAGGCAGCGACACGAACACGACCCTTCTCTCGTTGACGAACGTCGCATTGATGCAGCAGTGTCCCACGTCCGTCACCGCGACGGGCGCACGCATCACGCTGTTTCCCTGCGAGACGCACTACGACCTTCGTCCCGCCCCCGCACACGTCGCGCGCGCCGGCGATGTACTGCATCTCCCGCTCGTCATCACGCCGGCGGTGCCCGCCGGCACGCAGTGCACGCTCAATGTCACGCTCGCGTGGAATCCCGACGACCTCGTGTTCGAGGATTTCGTCACCGACGGTTCGCTTGCCGCACAGCTGCCGCCGGATGTCGTGCGCGCGGCGGATGCCGCACGCTTCACGTTTTCGGGCGTGACTGTGGATTCCACCGAGACCCTCGTCACCGTGCGCTTCCGCAGTGTGGCACGCGACGAGGCACGCATTGCGCACGTCACGCTCGTGCCCTCCACCTTCACGACCGAGTGCATCACCACCGTTGCGGCCGTGGGCGGTGCCATCCCCATCGACGGCTTCTGCGAGCGCGTGGTCGCACGCCGCACATCGGAGCAGTTCATCCGGAATCATCCCAGTCCCTTCCATCGCAGCACCGTCATCACCTTCGGGCTTGTGCGTGCGGGGGATGCGCGCGTGAGCATCCATGATGCGACGGGTCGCGAGGTTGCGGTGCTTGCCGACGGCATGCGCGCGGAAGGCACCTGGCGCGTGACATTCGATGCGGGGGGACTGCCCGCCGGCGTGTACCACATGCTGCTTGCGGGACCCGACGGCCGCACGCTGCAGCCCATCCTCCTCGTCAAATAAACACCCGCGCACGGAACCGTCGCTTCGCCCTGCATGTTCGGGATGGGGTGTGCGATCTTTACGTTTGCGCCGTGGACGTAACATTCACGCGAAGGCGGATGTCATTCCTTCATGACGATCGAAAGGAAGCGTGTGAAGCATTTCATACAGGTGGTGTTGCTCGCGATGCTCTGTGCCGGGCCCATGCTCGAGGCACAGACGATCGCGCTCGATGTGAAGGGACTCGACATCTCGCGATTTCCGACTGTACAGGTGAAGATCGAGATCAGCCGCAACGGGAACATCCTGCGGGCGTTCAGCCGCGGGGATTTCCGCATCTTCGAGAACGGTGTCGAGCAGGTGGTGGAGGATGCCGCGTGTCCAGACGAAGACAGCACCCGGCTGTCGATCGCGATCCTGATCGACCGTTCGGGCAGCATGGCAAACTTTCCGAACAATCGACCTGATCCGGACAGCACGAAGCTGCGCGCCGCCAAGCGCGCGGTGAGCATCTTTCTTGGCTTCCTCGAACAGCGTGACGAAGCGGCGCTCTTCAGCTTCTCGTCGAACTACACCGGATTCGGTTTTCCTCCGGATCGCTCGAACTTCTTCGACCTGAATCAGGATTTCACACGCGACACGGCCCTGCTTCGACGCGCGCTCGTGCCCATTCGCGCGCTCGGGAGCACGTGGATCTGGCAGGCATCGGTTGCGTCGCTCAATCGACTGTCCGTGCGGCAGGGACGCAAGGTGCTCGTCGTGATGACCGACGGCCGCAGCCAGAACGAGACCGCGTACTTTCCGAGTTCGGTGATCGGTGCCGCTGCGCAGTACGGGATTCCCGTCTACACGATCGGCCTCGGCAGCGATCTCGATGTGGACGATCTTCTCACGATCTCGGAATCCACCGGCGGTCGCTTCTTCGCCTCGCCCGACGAATCGCAGCTCGAGGAAGTGTTCACCCGTCTTGCCAACGAGATCATCACCGACGCCTGCCTGTTGCGCTACACGACCACGGCTCCCTGCCTTGACGGCGTGCAGCGGCACGTCGAAGTGCGCCTCTCTGCCGATGCCCTCACTGCAGTGGACACCGCGTCCTACAGCATTCCCGATGCGCTGCAGCGCACGACCCTCTCCCTGCCGACCGGCATGGAGATACCCGCCAAGACGCTCTTCACCGTGCCGGTGCAACTGGCCGAGACGCTCTCGTCGACGCAGCCCCTCGCATGGTCGATCTCCCTGCGCTACGATCCCTCCGTGCTCCGTTTCATGGGCGTGCGCCCGCAGGGCACGATCGCAGAAGGTGCTGCGGTGACGGTCGACACGCCTGCGCCCGGCAGCGTCCGTCTTTCGACGACGTCGTACATGCCGCTGCGCGTTTCGGGATCGCTCGTCGATCTCGAGTTCATGTCCTTCGGCTACACCGACACCGCTGCCACCATGCTCGGTCTCTACGACGTCGATCTCGTGCAGCAATGTCCGACTATCCCAACCGCATCGGGTGCGTCGCTCGCGCTGCTGCCCTGCGCGACGGCCTACGACATTCGTCCCGCCGCACTGCCTGCGACACACGCGGGCGACGAGGTGCTGATCCCGATCGAGATCACACCCGCCGTGCAGCCCGGCACGAGCTACGACCTGACCTTCACGCTGGGATGGGATCCCGCCCTGCTGCAGCTCGACGCCTTCATCGGCACGGGCACGCTCGCCGCGCAGAGCGCGCCCGTGATCGTGCAGGATGCCGCGAGCGCACGGCTGACCTTCTCCGGCGTGGCGGTCGACTCCGCACGCACGCTCGTCACGGCCCGCTTCCGCACGCAGGTGGCGAAGACGGCTGCGGTCACGCCCGTCACGATTTCGCAGACCGCAATGCGCACCGAATGCTTCACGACCGTCGCGGCTGCCGGAGCTTCCATCCCCATCGACGGCTTCTGCGAACGCGTCGTCGCCCGACGTGCATCGGATCAGTTCATCCGGAATCATCCCAATCCCTTCAATCCCACCACCGTCGTCACCTTCGGTCTGGTGCGCGCGGGGGATGTGCGCGTGAGTGTGCATGATGCGACGGGACGCGAGGTCGCGGTGCTCGGCGAGGGTCCGTTTGCGGAAGGCACCTGGCGCCTCACCTTCGATGCATCGCGTCTGCCTGCGGGCGTCTATCACGCGCTGCTTGCCACGCCCGAGGGCCGCACGATGCATCCGATGCTGCTTGTGAAGTGACAGACGCAGCCCGCATGCAAAAGCCCCGGCATCTTCCGATTCCGGGGCTTTTTCGTAGCGGGTGACGGACTCGAACCGCCGACCTGTGGATTATGATTCCATCGCTCTACCGACTGAGCTAACCCGCCACAACAGACTCCAAATGTAGCGAGCAGCAGACATTTATGCAAGTCGGATCAGGGCAGGATGAGAAGCGGACGGGTGTGGATGCGGTCGGCGCAACGGATCTGCACATGGAGGAGTCCGGCCGGGAGTGCGCGCAGCGGGGGAAGCGTCCATGTGCGCGCACCGGCGGGAATCGCAACTGTCTGTGCGGTGAGTGTTCTGCCGAGCAGGTCGATCACACGGATGTCGGCGGTGGTTGCAATCGGACTGACAAGATCGATGCGCATTGCGTCGCTGCGTGACATGCGTGCGGGGTGGGGATAGGGTCCCTGGATGGTGAATGCGCCCGGTGACGGAGCAGACGCGGCAGAGACGGGTGTGGTGCGCAGGGGATTCAGCTGCCAGTCCAGGCCGCAGTTCGTACTCTGCCAGAGTCCGTCGACCCGGAGCAGAAAGACGCGGCACGGGTCTGCGGGATCCTGCACCAGTCCATTGATGAACGATGAGACCGGAGGACCTGTGGCTCTCCACGAGGCGCCCGCATCAGTCGAGATGCGCAGGGAGTCCCTGACCGGAGCGAGCCATCGAATCGAGCTGTTCCACGACCAGGCGGCGTGGACGACCGGCCATGTGGTGTCGGGGTATGCCGGGATCCATGAAGCACCCGCATCGTGCGATTCCCGAAGGACGATCGATGCGAAGAAGATGTGCGCGGGATCTGCGGGATCGACACGGACGAATGTAGGAGTACGGGGCAGGGTGTCGTGCACCCGCGTCCAGGTCGCGCCGCTGTCGGCGGAGTGGTAGAGACGGCCTCTCAGGATGCCGGGTGTGAAGAAGCTGGAGCCCACCCAGAACTGTCGGCCATCCTGCGAGACATCGAACTGTGTGGCGTCCTCCGGAGGAAAGCCGCGATCGATCGGGAGACTGCTGAAGGTCTGCCAGCTTCCCCTGGTCGCATCGAAGGCATGCAGACCGCCTGCCGTCACATACACGACGCCGGGCGCCCCGGGCACGTCGCGGATGTGCTCGAGGTCCACCTCGTCTTCCGGCATCGGGTGCACGGTCCATGTCGCACCGGCATCACGAGACTGGAGAAGGCGGCACTGTTGTGAGACGAGACGCGTGAATGCCAGCAGATGGCCGGGGGCATCGGGAAGCACGTGCACCTTGGTGACCAATGCCTTCGGGAACTCGGTGACGGGCAGTGTCAGCCGCGTCCAGACCACCCCGCCATCGGTGCTGCGCAGCAGCAGCGTATCCCTGTGCGCAAGCAGAAGTGAGCCGTCACGTCCGTCGATCGCAAGAGCGTAGGGATTGGCGGGAACCTGTGCCACCGCCGTCTGCAGCAGCAGGGTGAATCCGCATACGAGCATGATGCGTGTCATGAGCCGTCTCCTGGCGTGTGTCCTGATCTTACGCGATCGGTGGTGCATTGCTGAAAAATCGGATGTGTATTGACGAAAATCAATGTCGGTGGGGGAGGGGACGCGTAGCTTGCAGATGCGGCAGGAGTTGCCGCACGATCAGGCATGACACGTACACAACGATAGGAAGCACTCATGAGTGAACTCATCAACAATTCCGAGCAGCGCAAGCTGCTGCTCAAGCAAATGATCCGCGAACTGCATGGCGGCGCGGCACCCGATCTGGTGCGCGCCAGGCTCGAGGAACTGCTCGTCTCGATTCCCTACGGCGAGGTGGTCGAGGTCGAGCAGGAGCTGATTCGCGAAGGCATTTCGCAGGAGGAGATCCAGCGCTTCTGCGACATCCACTCCGCCGTGCTCGACGGCCATCTCGACCACAGCATGGCGAAGCTCGTGCCCCCGGGTCACCCCGTCGACACGTTCCAGAAGGAGAACGACGCGCTCGCCCGCGTGACCGCGCGCGTCATGGAGATCGCGGCATCCGCCGACGCGCTCGCAGCGGATGCGGTCGGCGGTGCGGTGCTCGAACTGCGCCGGCTCTTCAACGAGCTCGGTGATCTCGACAAGCACTACCGTCGCAAGGAGAACCTGCTGTTTCCGTTTCTCGAGCAGCGGGGCATTACGGGACCGCCCACCGTCATGTGGGGCAGGCACGATGAAATCCGAGGCGCACTCGCCGCAGCACGCACGACACTCGCCGGTCTTGCCGATCCGACCCCCGCAGATCTGGCCGAGGTGGCTTCCCGCCGACTCGTGCCTGCAGCCCGGGCGGTCGACGACATGATCATGAAGGAGCAGCAGATTCTCTTCCCCATGTGCATGGACACGCTGACCGATCTGGAGTGGTACGAGATCCACCGTCAGACACCGGAGATCGGGTTCTGTCTGGTCGATCCCACGATCGACTGGAAGCCGAAGAACATCGAGCTGCCGGAGGCGACCGAGCGGCACGACGACGCGGTGCGGCTGCCGAGCGGCATGCTCACGCCGGCGGAGCTCATGGCGATTCTCAACACGGTACCCTTCGACATGACCTTCGTCGACGCGAACGACAAGGTGAAGTACTTCACGCAGGGCAGCGAGCGGATCTTCGATCGCAACCGCGCGATTCTGGGGCGGGACGTGCGGCTCTGCCATCCGCCGTCGAGCGTGAACATCGTCGATCGGATTCTGGAGGATTTCAAGAGTGGCAGGGAAGACAGTGCGCCGTTCTGGATTCAGCTGCACGGCACGTTCATCCACATCGAGTACTTCGCGCTGCGCGACCCCGAGGGGAAGTATCTCGGCACGCTCGAAGTGTCGCAGGATCTGACCGCAAAGCGCGCTCTCGACGGCGAGCAGCGGCTGCTGAGCTACTCGGCGAAGGAGGCGGGGGGCGATGCGACGCAGGGTGCGGCAGGGCATGTGCAGGCGGCGCCGCATTCCTATGCGGTTGAGAACGGGCATGCGGTGGAGCATGCCCATGCGCGCATCGCGCCGGGGGATCCCGTGCCCTCGGGACACGAGCCGCCGGCGGAGCGTGCGCCGAGGCCCGACTGGGCGGTGGAGGAGGCGATCACCGTGCGCGTCGATGCGACATCGATGTTGGGACGTGGTGCGAATCCCCTCGGCGCGGTGATGGCGTCGATCGGCACGATGTCGTCGGGTGAACTGCTGCACATGGCCGCTCCTTTCTATCCCGCACCGATGGTCGACGTGCTCGCAGGACAGGGTCACGCAGTCTGGGGCGAGGAGTCCACAGGCGGCTGGAATCTCTGGATCCGCAAGGCCTGATCTGACCGAACGCAGGCACGACGCCCCGGTATCGCAAGATGCCGGGGCGTTGCGCATTGTGGTGCTCACGCAAATCGAAGGGAATGCACACGCGGTCTTCACGTGCTCCTAACACTGCGGGGATAGCTTGCGGCATGTTTGAATCACACACGAAAGGCATCATGCTGCACGTACCATTCCTGCGAGGCATCATCCTCGCTGCCCTGTTGCTCCCTCTGACCCTCCATGCCCAGACCTCCACGCTGACGGGACGCGTGATCGATGCGACTACCGGCGAGACGCTGATCGGCGCCAACGTGCTGGTGCTCGGTGCGGGCAAGGGCAGCGTCACGAATCTCGACGGCGTCTATACGATCAAGGATCTGTCCGCTGGCTCGATCGATCTGCAGGTGTCGTATGTCTCCTACACGAAGAAGATCATCCGTGCCGTCACGCTCGTGGCGGGACGTGTCACGACGATCAACGTCGAACTGGAACCGGAATCCTTTGAAATGGCCGAGGTCGTGGTCGAGGCCGAGGCCGTGCGCAACAGCGAGGGCGCACTGCTCGCGCTGCGCAAGCGTGCCGCCGCGGTGTCGGATGCCATCAGCGAAGAGCAGATCAGGAAGGCGGGCGATTCCGATGCGGCCGATGCGGTCAAGCGCGTGACGGGTGTGTCGGTGGTCGGTGGCAAGTACACGTACGTACGTGGACTCGGCGAGCGCTACAGCAACACGCAGCTCAACGATGTACCGATCCCGAGTCCCGAGCCCGAGAAGAAGGTCGTGCCCTTCGACCTATTCCCTTCGAACATGATTCAGAACCTGATCACCGCAAAGACCTTCACACCCGATCAGCCGGGTAATTTCAGCGGGGGATCGGTGCGCATCAACACGCGTGAGTTTCCCTCGAGCTTCACGATGAGCGCAGGTCTGTCCACTGGCTTCAACACAGTGGCCGCGGCTGCGTCGCTTCCGACGTATGCGGGCGGTGCGACCGACTTCCTCGCCATGGATGACGGCACGCGCCGGCTTCCCGCGGGCGTGCCGGCGATGCCCCCATCCTCACGTCCCACGAACGCGCAGAGTGCGCAGTTGCTGTCCCTCTTCGGTAACGACTGGTCCACCGCGACGCGGCAGGCTCCCCCGACCATGGGCGCGAACGTGTCGGTCGGCGATCAGATCGAGCTGGGATCGATGCCGCTCGGGTACCTGGCATCGCTGTCGTACAGTGCGGAGTCGAGCTATCGCGAAAAGCAGGAGCGTTACCCCACGCAGGAGATCGATGCGCAGACGGGACGTGCGTCGCTGAAGGACGACTACATGGTGCGGCAGGGCACGAGTTCGGTGCTCTGGGGAGCGCTCATGAATCTGGCTGTGCGTCCTTCGAACCTCGACAAAGTCAGTCTCAAGAGCATGTACAACCGGTCGTCAGACGACGAGACGCGTCTGATCGACGGGTACTCGGCGCAGGGATCCAGCTCCGGCTTCTATCGTGCCACGCGCATGCAGTTCGTGGCGCGCACGATATTCTCGTCGGTGCTCGCCGGCGAGCATGAGATGCCGTCGCTGCTCGGCTCGCGTCTCGAATGGCGCGCCGCCGTAGCCACGGCCGAGCGCGACGAGCCCGACAATCGGGAGACGGTGTACGCGCTCGAGCAGGGATCCGGCCGTGCATTCTTCCCGAACAACTTCGGCAGCGGCAACGGACGCTTCTTCTCATCGCTGGCCGATCGTTCGTACAACGGTGCCTTCGACTGGAGCGTCCCCTTCGCGCAGCTCGGCGAGCAGAAGAGCCGCGTCAAGGTGGGCGCGCTCGTCGACGTGCGCACGCGCAGCTTCGATGCGCGGCGCTTCCTGTTCAGCAACGTGAATGCAGCCTCGCAGTATCTGACGCCTTCGGAGCTGTTCACGCCGGAGCAGGTCGCTGCGGGCAACATCGAGTTCGTGGATGCGACCTCGATGAATGACGCGTATGACGCCGACGAGAACACGATGGCCGGCTATGCCATGGTCGACATGCCGCTGACCTCGTCACTGCGGCTCATCGCCGGCGCACGGTACGAACACACGTCGACGCAGGTGACGTCGTTCGATCCCTTCGGCGTGACGGCACCCGCCGACATGAATGCCGAACTGATCGACGGCAATCTGCTGCCTGCGGCGAGCCTCGTATTCATGGTCACGCCGAACATGAATCTGCGTGCGGCGTTCAGCAGAACCATCGCACGTCCGGAATTCAGAGAGCTGGCGCCGTTCCGCTTCGACGACTATCGCACGAGCACCTACGGAAACGCAGCCCTCGTGCAGACCAGCATCCTCAACTACGATGCGCGGTGGGAGTGGTATCCCCAGCCCGGCGAGATCATCGCGGTGAGCGCCTTCTACAAGAGCTTCCAGAATCCCATCGAGAAGGTGCTGTACCCGAGCGCGAACAACAACTTCGTGATCCCGATCAACGCCAGCGACGCGAACAACGTCGGTCTCGAGTTCGAGCTGCGCAAGAATCTCGGCTTCCTTTCCGATGCGATCGCATCGCTCGACCTCGGTGCGAACCTCACCCTGGTGCAGTCGCAGATCGTCTTCAATCGCGACGACCGTTTCGCGGTGCGGGCGATTCCGGGACTCGAGTACCTGTCGGCGGATGGATTCGCGAACAGTCAGCGGCCGCTCGAGGGACAGAGTCCCTACGTCGTCAACCTCTCACTCTCGTGGGCGGCTTCGACGGGCACGAGCGTCATGGCGCTTTACAACATCGTCGGCGAGCGCATCCGCGAAGTCGGCACGAGCGGTTACGACGACACCTACGAATTGCCGCGCAACCAGCTTGACCTCACAGTCTCGCAGAAAGTGATGGATGCGCTCGCAGTCAAGGTCTCCATGAAAAACCTGCTCGACGAAGACCACGTGTTCCGCATGGGCGACATCGACACGCAGCGCTATTCGATCGGTCGGTCGTTCGCGGTCGGACTCTCCTACTCCCTGTAAGCAACTGTCACACCCTCATTCACATGGAGCTTCACACATGACATCCATTTCCCGTCTGCTTGCCCTCGGCATGCTTGCCGGTTCCTTCATGATCGGCGGATGCAGCGACGACAAGAACGAGAATCCCATCATCCCCGACAACACCGACAAGCGCGTCGAACTCGCCGGCAACATCCTCGGCACGCGCACGCTCAACGCAGACTCGGTCTACGTGCTCAAGGGCTTCGTGCTCGTGCAACCCGGTGCCGTGCTGACCATTCCCGCCGGTACGCGCATCGAAGGCGACTTCGCCACGAAGGGCGCCCTGATCACAGTGCGCGGATCCGGCAGTCAGCCGAGCGGCCGCATCATCGCCGACGGCACCGCATCGAAGCCGATCATCTTCACCAGCAGCCAGGCGCTCGGATCGCGTCGTCGCGGCGACTGGGGCGGCATCGTGCTCAACGGACTCGCTCCCACGAACTGGGTCGGCGGCACCGGCGTGGGTGAGGGCAACACGGGCGCCTACGGCGGCACGAAGGCCGATGACAACAGCGGCATCCTCCGCTACGTGCGCATCGAGTACGGTGGCACGAAGATCACGCCCGACAACGAAATCAACGGTCTTACGCTCAACGGCGTCGGAACCGGCACGGTGATCGAGCACGTGCAGACGCACTTCATCGCCGACGACGGCTTCGAATGGTTTGGCGGCACGGTCAACGGCAAGTACCTCGTCAGCTCCGGCAACGACGACGACAGCTTCGACATGGATTACGGCTTCTCAGGCAAGCTGCAGTTTCTCTTCTCACTGCAGGATCCCGATCTGGCCAACCGCGGTCTCGAAATGGACAACGACGCGGCGGGCAGCTCGAACATGACCACCGCTCCAACGAGCGGCGCCGATCAGCTTTCGTACGACGGCACCCAGACGCTGACCAGTCCGCTGATCTCGAACTGGACCCTCATCGGTGCCGGCAAGGAGAAGGCGAACGACGACAACAATGACGGACTCTACATCCGTCGCAACAGCCAGGCACGCTTCCACAACGTGCTCGTCACCGGCTTCGGCAACTACGCCGTCGTCGTCGACGGCTCCGGCTCCATCGGTCACATGACCAGCGGCGCCTCGTACATCAAGAACTCGATCTTCAACGCCACGAAGGGCGGCTACGCCCATCGCACCTCGAGCGGTACGACGGTGCAGACGATTCCCACCGAGTGGAGCACCCGCGAGGCCGATCCCATGCTCACCAGCACGGTGTTCGTCACGCCGGATCCCCGCCCGAAGACCGGATCGCCCGCCCTCACCGGCGCCGCCGATCCCAGCGCCCATCCCATGAGCAAGGGCTTCTTCACTCCCGCACCTTACGTCGGCGCCTTCGATGGCACGAACAACTGGATGGCGGGTTGGACCAACTTCGCGAAGAACTGAGTGCGCTCACTGCTGCTCGGTCTCGTGATCGGAAGTGCGGTAACGGCGGGGGGGGGGGGGGGCAAAAGCAAGCCCCCCCCC
>JAEYUG010000003.1 GCA_023432805.1 Bacteroidota bacterium
CGGACTCCTCCTCCCCTGAAGGATAGAGGATGTCCCGGATCTGCTTGAAGGGGATGGGTTCGTCGCTCGCGAAGATGAGTCCCTCGATGATCATGCGTTCGTCTTCATCGAGATCCAGCACCACTTCCTCGGAAGCCTCCTCCGCCTCGCCCTCGTCCGTCGTGGGAGGACGGACGCCCTCGTCCGTCGTGGGAGGACGGACGCCCTCGTCCGTCGTGGGAGGACGGACGCCCTCGTCCGTCATGGGAGGACGGACGCCCTCGTCCGTCATGGGAGGACGGACGCCCTCGTCCGTCCCTGCCACCTCTTCCATGGCCATCGCGCTCATTTCATCCATGGTGTCCATCTCATTCACTCCCTCAGGCTCCTGCGCCATCCACAACTCCGTCATCCTCGGTTTTCGTGATCGTGAAATCGTTGAACTCTGCGTGCATCTCGACCGTGACCCGCTGGGCGCGGATGAGTTCGAGCAGCGCGATGAAGGTGACCACGAGCTGCATGCGGTCCTTCAACGTGTGTGCGAGCTCGATGAAGTTGAAGGCGCGTCGCGCCCGGAAATGCGCGATGATGTAGGCGCCCTGCTCTTCGATGCTCCAGGGAATCTGGCGTACCTCGTGCACAACCTTCTTCGGAATCGAGGTCATCGCCTTCTGGAAGGCCTTGATGAGATCGAAGAAGGTGACGTCCTTCAAGACGTTCTCGTCCTCCTCGATCTCGGCCACGCGCACATCCTGCTTGAAGCACGTGCGGAAGAAGCGCTGGCGCTGGTCCAGCTCGCGATCCTGCATCTCGAGCGCGGCCTCCTTGTAGCGCTTGTACTCGAGCAGACGCTGGGTGAGCTCGGCACGGGGATCGTTCTCCTCCTCGCCCTCCTCGGTCTCGGTGCGCGGCAGCAGCATGCGCGCCTTGATCTGCATGAGCGTGGCAGCCATGACGATGAACTCGCCGGCCAGTTCCAGATCGAGCATCTGCATCACATGCACGTAGGAGAGGAACTCCTTCGTGATGTGCGAGATGGGGATGTCGTAGATGTCGAGCTCGTCGCGCTTGATGAAGAACAGCAGCAGATCGAGGGGTCCCTCGAAATCGGGGATCCGGATCTTGAATGTCGCCACGCTCAGCCCAGGTTCATGGCCGTGCGCACGGCCGCCATGGTCGCCTCGGCCTCGGTGCGTGCGCGCTGCTCGCCGGCGTGGAGAATGTCGAGTACTTCGCCGGGTGCGGACTCGAAATGCGCGCGCTTGTCGATGTGCGGCGCGAGAAAGGTGTTGATCTCCGCACCGCAGCGCTTTTTACAGTCCACGCAGCCCAGCGCGCCGCTCTCGCAGCCGGCGCGGATCTCGTCGACGGCCGAGGCATTGAACTTGCGGTGGTAGGTGAAGACGAGACAGATGTCAGGCCGGCCGGGATCGTTGCGTCGCAGCTTCTGGGGATCGGTGACGGCCTTGCGCAGCTTGCCTTCGACGTCCGCCGGAGGATCGCTGAGCAGGATGGTGTTGCCCATCGACTTGCTCATCTTTTTATCGATGCCATCCAGCCCCGGCAGGCGCGAGAACACGGTCAGCTTCGGCTCGGGCTCGGGAAACACCACGCCGTACTGCAGGTTGAAGCGGCGGGCGATTTCGCGGGTGATCTCCACGTGCGAGAGCTGGTCCTCGCCCACAGGTACGAGGTTCGCGCGGTAGAGCAGGATGTCGGCGGCCTGTAGCACGGGGTAGCCGAGATGTCCGTAGGTCAGGTTCTCGATCTCGAGGTCGCGCACCTGCTCCTTGATCGAGGGATTCCGTTCAAGCCTGTTCTTGGTGATCAGCATCGAGAAGAGCAGGTGCAGCTCGGTATGCTGCTTGACCTGCGACTGTCGGAAGATCGGGCTCTGGTCGGGATCGATGCCCGCCGCCAGCCAGTCGATCACCATGTCGATGGTGTTCGCGTACAGCTCCGACGTGTCGGGATTCGTGGTCAACGCGTGATAGTCGGCGACGAGGTGGAAGTTGCGATAGGACCCCTGCAGCGCAACCCAGTTTTCGAGCGCGCCGGTCCAGTGGCCGAGATGGAGACGGCCTGTGGGACGCATGCCGCTGAGGATGGTGTTGATCGCCGTCGGAGAAGTCATCGAGTTCATGTTCGGTTTGTACAAGACCAGAAAGATACACAATCCCCGTCGTTGAGAAAAAGGATGTCCGAGGCGACGCTATTCGATGAACAGGTAGGGTTTCCAGCGCTCGTCGACGTGTCCGGACGCGTGGATGATGAACGACACGTGCGAAGGCCGCCGCGGCACCGAACGCAGACGCATGCCGGCCTTTTCGGGCGTCCGATTGCTCTTGGAATTGTTGCAGCGCAGGCAGGCGGCCACGAGGTTCTCCCATGAATCACCGCCGCCCAGCGCACGGGGCACGACATGGTCGACGGTAAGGGTGTTGCTCGCCACGCCGCAGTACTGGCAGCGATGGCCGTCGCGCCGCAGAATGTTCTTGCGGGAGAGCAGGATGTTGCGATGGGGGATGCGATACCAGCGGGAGAGACGGATGATGCTGGGGAAGGGGAACTGCACGGACACCGAACGGATGGTGCGTCCCTCCACTGCTTCGATCAGCTCGGCCTTCTCGAGATAGATCAGCACGACGGCCTTCTCCAGACCGCAGACGCCGATGGGTTCGAAGCTCTGGTTGAGGACGAGTACTCTGCCGCTGATCGTCGATGCCGTGTGTTGCGTGCCGTATTCGAAGATGTGCCTCGCATGGGGTATCCCTGAACCTAGCGAGGCCCCCGCTCAGATGCAATGCATCGCTGTGGAAATCCTCAGCGCCTGATCAGGCGCAGCAGCCGCGCCACCTCGGCGCGCTCTCCGGGTAGGAAGAAACGCATGCCGACAAGCAGCACCGGGTAGAGCACGACGAGCAGGGCTTCCCAGAGCAGCTCGGGAACTGCATCCGGGGCGGGAACGAGCATCCAGATCGCGGCAGGCACGGCGCCTGCAAGGATGATGCGGACGAGACGCATCCCCTCATACGGCACCGGATGGATCGTACGCGTCTGCTGCCAGTAGAGCAGCGCCATCACCGCATAGGCCGCGAGCGTGGAGATTGCGCCGCCCATCATGCCGAGCCGCGGGATGAGCAGGAGATTCGACACGACGTTCACACCGGCACCGACGGCCGTCACGACGGCCATCGCACCGGTGCGCTTGCGGATCAGCAGTCCGGCGTTGACGATGACGCTTACGCCGGTGAAGATGTAGCCGGCGAGCACGACGGGCACGATCGAGAGGCCTTCCCAGTATTCGCGCCCCAGCAGCGCGCGGCCATGCCAGAGCGGCACGGTCGCCAGATCGTCGATCGTCAGCGAGAGCAGGAGCCAGACGAAGACGGCGACGAGGGTGAAGTAGGTGAGCACGCGCGCAAAGAGGCGCTCGGAGCCGGGCTTCGAGCTCTGCTGCAGGGAGAAGGGCTGCCAGGCGAACTGGAACATCGTGACGAAGAGCATCATGAGGATGCCGAGCCGGTAGTTCGCGCCGTAGATGCCGGCGGTGCGCGTGTCGACGAGCATCTGCATGAGGAGGCGGTCGAGGACCTGCACGACCATGAGGGCGAGTCCGGCAGGCAGCGTCGGAAGCCCCAGACGCATCATGGGCTCGAGCACATGCGCACGCCAGCGCGGTGCCAGGTCGCGGAGGATGTCGGGTGCGAGCATCAGGGTCGAGGCGAGCGAGGCGATGAGTCCGGCGCTGAACACCGAAACGATCGACATGCCGAAGCCGAGCACGAACCAGAGATTGAGACCGACGTTGAGGGCGATCGAGGTGAAACGGATCACCGCAAAGCGCGCAGGCTTGTGCCGCATGCGCAAGGCCGCGAAGGGGATGACGTTGATGGCGTCGACGAAGAGCGTGGCGGCCGCAAGCGGCACGATGATCTCCCAGGCGGGTGGTATGTCGAGCGCGGACGCGATCGGCGCGGCGAGGAGAATGACCACGCCGCTGAACACGAGTCCCGCCCCCGCAATCGTCCACAGCGGTGTGCTGAAGATGTCGCGCCGGTCGTAGTCGGGATGCCCTTCGGTGAAGCGCATGTAGGCCTGCTCGAGTCCCAATGCGTAGACGACGTTCAGGAACGCGACCACGGTGTACACGACGGTCACGATGCCGTAGTCGGCCGCGACGAACACGTTCGTGTAGAAGGGCACGAGCAGGAAGTTCAGGAAGCGCCCGAGCACGGTGCTGATGCCGTAGATGGCACTGTCGCCGGTCAGTCGCCGCAGCTGCGTCCGCATGTCGGAGTCCCGGGTCCGTTATTTCGCGGAAACGATCGTGATGCGTCCCTCGGCAAGGGACTGCCGCTCGCGCGTCAGGATCTGCACGAGGTACTCGCCCGCGTCGGCGAACGAGACCACGTGATCGAGCCGCAGCATGCCCGCGTCGGGCGTCACCCGCAGATGCACGTCGTCGCCGTACGCAGTGCGGCGCGTGCCCTCGAGCCGGTCGATGTGCACGACGAGTGCGTCGGCATGCACGGGTCGGTCGAAGGCGACGAGCATCGACACGGTGCCCGGCGAGAAGGTGTCGGCCTCCCCGACAGGTTGATTGTCGGCGGTGATGGATTCACAGAAGAGGAGTCGACCTTCGGGCGCACGCGCGCAGCCTCCCGTGACCGCGACTAACGCCACGAGACAGGCCAGCACGACGCGCACACCCTGCGGAAGCTTCCCCGGCGGGCATGCGGTGTGCGCACGGGGATCGGGGGTACGGGGCGGAACGGTGGTGTCTGCTGGCATGCACGCAAGATAGCGGATTTCCCCGATCCCCCGTACAGACCTGCCACACGACGCCTCGCGCAAATCGAGGGGAATGCCTACATTGCAGGATGTCCCATTTCCGAATCGCACCATGAATATTCTCGTCACCGGCGGAGCCGGGTTCATCGCCTCGACCATCGCGGAGGCCTATCTCGACCTCGGCCACGAGGTCGTGATCATCGACAACCTCTCGACGGGATTCCTCGAGAACGTGCCCCGCGGGGTCGCCTTCTACCAGATGGACATCCGCGACGAAGGCGTGTTCGACATCCTCCAGCAGCACCGCATCGACGTGATCAACCACCACGCCGCGCAGATCGACGTGCGCCGCTCGGTCGCCGACCCGCAATACGATCTGGCGGTCAACGTGCTCGGGTCGCTGAACCTGCTCGAGGCCGGCGTGCGTCACGGCATCAGCCGTTTCATCTTCGCATCGACCGGAGGCGCGATCTACGGCGAACAGGACTACTTCCCCGCCGACGAGCTGCACCCCACGCGGCCGTGCTCGCCCTACGGCATCACGAAGCTGACGGTGGAAAAGTACCTGCACTATTTCCATGTGGAAAAGGAAGTGCCGTATACGGTGCTCAGGTATACGAATGTGTATGGTCCGCGCCAGAATCCACATGGGGAAGCCGGGGTCGTCGCGATCTTCACCGAGCGCCTGCTGCGCGGCGAGGAACCGGTCATCAACGGCGACGGACTGCAGACCCGCGACTATGTGTTCGTGCAGGATGTCGTGCGTGCCAACGTGCTCGCCCTCACGATGGAGCAGACGGATACCTTTAACGTCTGCACGGGTGTCGAGACGGATGTGAATCAGGTGTTCACGACCATCAACGAGGCGCTGGGCGCACCCGCTGCAGAACGGCACGGACCGGCCAAACCGGGCGAACAGAAACGTAGCGTCTGCACCCATGCGAAGATCACGTCGGTGCTCGGCTGGCAGCCGCAGGTCGAAATGACCGAGGGACTCGTGCGCACCGTGGAGTTCTTCAAGTCCCGTGCGAGAGAATAGGGCCTTCCGGATCCGGATATGCCCGTCTACCCCTGATTGTGTGTGAATGGAACGCACGCACTGTGAAAGATACTCACAGCGCTGCGGATGAAGTCTGTTTTCGATCTCTGTGCTACGGCGCCATCTACCGAATGTTGCAATCCGGTTGGAATGGCGCTGTTCACGTTCGGTACAATATTTGTCGCTTTCTTGGACAAACCTCTTTGCACCCGAAACCCCGCTCGAATTGCTGAATACATCAGAAACGATCCGAGACCTCGAAGTTCCCGAGGGCCGGAGGCTCCTACACGATTTCTTTCACGACCGCAGGGTCAAGCATCGTCTGGAAATCAATACGATGCTCGATTGCTGGCGCTTGTGTCGACGTGCACGGGAGATCCAGTTCAGTGATGGACGGCGGGTGCAGTTTGAAACAAATCTCGGGCTCAAGATCGGGAGCAGGGTCTTCTTCGAAGAGATTGTCGGGACGTATTATTACAACTCCGTACTTGGTCTCGTGTACTTCGGATCGACCGTGCTTCTCGTCGCCGTCGGACTGTATCTTGCCGGGTATCCGCTCTGGATTCCACTCGCAGGATTCGGTCTCGAGGCGTTGTTTTTATTGATGCTCGCTGTGGTGACTGCCTACACGAGGCCCGACGAACCGACGTCCAATCGAGGCGCGGCGTTTGCAGAGCCCGCGTTGCAGTCTCTGAACGGAACCGTCCGTGAAATGACAAACGCCGTGTCGGATCTTTTCCGCCTCATGTCGCAGTCCGATCTGCGGCAGGACGTCCTGCTCACGCGGCTGACCGAATACATGAACAAGAGCAACGCCGAGCAGATGCGTGTGCAGGGCGAACGTCTCGCGGAGACGAACGACCTGTTGCGCGAGATGCTGCACGCCATGCGATCGGACGATGCGCGCCCCGTGGCTTCCCCGGGCGGGACGCGATATGACGCACCGGCGTCCTGACGGTGAGCACGTGTGGATCGCAGACGACGCGTTGAAGTCTTTTTCATCCTCTACCTGGCAGCACTTGCCGCATTCGCCGTGGTCGCACGCGAACGCAGCCAGCATGATGAACAGCGCGACCGCGAATCGCTCGCATTGCTTGCCCGCCTCGTTCCGCAGGTTCCACTCTTCATCGACAGCGACACCATTGTCGTGTACGTTGCGGCGGACGCAGAAGGACGCATCTTCAGAGGCATGCCCGCATCCTTTGATCTCCATGTCGGCGACATTGAACCAAACGACAGCATAACCGTGAACACCGAAGCACTGACACATGACGAGGTGATGGTCTCCCGAAGCGCCGTGCGCATCGGGCCTCGTCGTGGCGTGGGCGTGCTCGATCGCCGCCTCGCGCGATTCCCGGTGACATGTTCCTTCACCAGTACGGGCAACTACGTCGTGCATGTGGCGGCGAAGGCCAGGCGCATCCACCGCCATGGTGATTCACTCTGGTCCTACCGCACGTTTACGCTGCCCGCGTCGGAGATGATGGCGAAGCTGATCGAAGACGTGGAGTCCGCACGCATCGACATCCCGGTCCGCGTGGAAGACACCACGCGCACGACGACGCGAAACATCGAACCCCTCGCGCTGCGCGTATCGACAACCCTGATCGAGAGCGCGGTTGGCATGCGTGAATTCGTGCAGATCGCGGTGAACAACGTGTTTGCCTCTCCGCGCCTGCGCATCGTGCGCGGGGGCGGTCGTGTCAAGCTCGTTGAACAGGATGTCAGCGAGGCGGTCTGGCGCTGGGAGGGTGACGTCGGTCCGTTCCCCGACAGTGTGGTGGTCGAAGCGCGTGTCGATCGCGATGCGGGAGCGCTCGACATCGCACGCGCGTCGTTTCTCGTCATGCCGCGCGTACCGATGCTCGTCGTACCACAGCCCGATCAGGTCTACGCCGGAGAAGATCTTGCCTTCGACATCCGCGTCGATGGTCTTCGCAACCAGGCGTTGTACACGTGGGTGCTGTACGAGGAAAGCGACGGAAACGGGATGATCGAGAAGGCGTCGGGAATCAGTCCGCGTGTGTTCTACCACATTCCCAACAACTTTGTTGGAAAGAGGCTCCTGCTGGAAGCCCGCTACGACGATCGCGTCTATGCGTTTGTCGATCCTGTTTCGCATGCGGGCGGACCCTCGCGATTCGTGTTCACCGTTGCCCTTCCTCCGATGCGCATCGAGTTCGATCCGCCTGCAGTCGTGCGGCCCGGGCAGCGCATGCAGATCCGTGCGGCGGCGTGGTCGTCTCCCACCTACCGGAGTGATCAACCCGTGAAGAGGATCACCGACATCGTCGTGACCGTGACCACGGCCGGCGGTCGCACGCTGCGCACGGAGATCGAGATGACGCAGCACGGCACGTTCCTCTTCAGCATCGACAATACCGTCCCGGTGTCCCCCGGCGGCGAGGATGCGGTGATCCGCATCCAGGCGCGTGAGTCGCAGGTCACTCGAACCATCCGCCTCCGACGCGACTGAAGCCGTCATGCACGGAGAACGCGAGAGCCGGCAATCATGCGACCAGACCTCTGGATCCGTTGCAGTGCAATTTGAAATGACCTGACGATTGTGCACATTCGAATGATATCTTCATCCCGTTCGTGTCTGCCGGCACCACCCGGTGCACTGTCGCCCGTCACACACACCAATCCACGCTTGACACATTCTACGCTGTATATAATCCACCATGTCGGCAGTCGCACACGCGAAGCCGGCGACTATCGTATTCTCCAGGAGGTTTTCCGTATGAACACCGCATCCATTCTGCGCCCGTTGGTGCTGGCGCTGTTCGCCTGCGCGTTACTCTTTTCCGCACCGGTTTCTGCGTACGCGGCGGAGGGCAGTGAAGACATGATCACGCTCGAGCAGTTCAAACAACAGCTGCGGGACGAAGGACGCGGCCGCGATATCAGCTCTGCCA
Source organism: Bacteroidota bacterium (assembly GCA_023432805.1). Classification (GTDB taxonomy): domain Bacteria; phylum Bacteroidota; class Ignavibacteria; order SZUA-365; family SZUA-365; genus JAEYUG01. The sequence goes on from JAEYUG010000003.1 coordinate 8,731, forward strand.
CGCACGAGGAACTCGCGAAACTCAAAGTAGGCGGTCCGCTCACGGAGAAGGTCGTGCGTATCGGTCTGTCGACCTTCATCCTGAACCTCGCGGTCATCTACGGCGTTGCCGGGTTCTCGCTCACCGTCATTCTCATGTTCTTCACCCCGCTGGGTCTGGCGCTGTTCCGCGGCAACCTCCATGCCTTCGTCGGCGCAATCCTCAAGGGATCGGGCGTCTCCAAGCGCTACGGCGAAAACCTGATCAAGGAGCCCAAGCGACTGCTGCAGAAGCATCGCAGCGTCCGCGAGGCATTCGCCGTGTACATGCACAACGAGTTCATCAAGGAATACAAGAACAACATCACCGCCATCGCCTTCATCGGCACGGCATTCCTGATCCTCAACATCGGTCTGCGTGGTGTGAAGTTCATGACCGCCCATCAGCCCGACCTGATCATCATCGCCATCATCGTGGAAATCACGGTGCTCTGTCTGCTCGGCATGACGACCTGGTACGAGAAGGAAGAGGAAGAGGAAGGCGCCGGTGCGGGCCAGGGACTTCCCGGCAAGCAGCTCACACTTCAGGAAGTGGAAAGCAAGCTCGATCTGCTCAAGAAGGAACTCGAGGCCCAGGTTACGGGTCAGCACGGCCTGCGCTGATTCCGCACGCCACGATCATGCACGCCTGATAACAAGAGGAACCCACCATGGCGCAGTCAGCCGATCATTACAAGAAATATCAGGTTTACTTCTTCCTCTATCTGGCCGTTATCTGCGAGCTCCTCATCATCATCGTGGAGCGCGATGACGCCGAAGCCGATCTGCTCAAGCAGCAGCGCGCGCTGGAAGAAAAGAACCGCCGCATCATCCTCGAACTGCTCAAGAACATGCCCGCGGTTGCCGCGGCAGGTGACAACCAGCTCAAGGTCAATGAAACCCGCTTCTTCACCGTTCGCGTGAAGGGACTTGGTGACAAGGATGAAGTCACCACGCCGCCCACCGTGCACGTGTACAAGGACGGTACCGAAATCCAGACGCTCAAGTACCCCGACAACATCCGCGACTCCTCGCTTCAGTCTACCACCGGCGAACGCGTCTACCGCTTCGACTGGAAGGCCGATAAGGGTGCGGGCAAGTTCGAATTCTGGGTGGAAGCCGGTACGAACCGTATCGAGCTCCGGCCTGAACTCGGCAAGGATGCGACCGTGAAGGTCGGTTCACTCGACTTCACGCGCGGTGAAATTCAGAAGGCGATCGACTTCGATCCGACGCTGAAGGGCACACCGCTCGATCATTTCATCCAGCGCAGCGAAAGCCTCGATCCCGCCAAGTTCGTCGTCGATGTCATCAGCGAGTCCTTCGACCAGCTGCAGATCCAGGCAGACCGCATCACGACTGCTGTCGGTTTTCCGATGGTCAATGAAATCAAGGTGCGCGGCACCACAGTCGACAAGGTCAGCGGCATGAACGTCAATGGCGGTGGCCGGACACTCGGACCCAACGATCCGAACAATCCGTTCCGCAGTGATGATCCTGCCCGCGGCAAGTGGGTATGGACAAACACATTTAATGAACCCGGAGACAAGACGATCACCATTGACGCGCGTGACAATCGCGGCGCCGGTGCGCTCAGTGTGTCGAGGCCGATCACTTTCAACGTCTCGGTCAAGCAGCCGGTTTTGGCTCGACCCCGCCCGCGTGGCGCTTTCGTTGGTGAATCTTTTGAAATGAGCATCAACGTCGCCGGTCTCGAAGACGTGGGTTCATACACGTGGCAGCTACTGCTCGACAACCAGACGGTGGACAAGGGCACGGGCAATGTGATCAAATATCGCGTCCCTGCAGATGCCATCGGCAAGTCGATGCGCATCAAGGCCGAATATATGGGACGTACGTACAACCTATTGCCAGATTCTTCTGCCAAGGCTCTCGTTCCATCGGAATTTGCATACACCGTAAGTGCGCCGATTGAGCAGATCGGTGGCGAGTCGTTCTCAACGGGCAATGAATATCCAATCAACAATGTTTTTCAGTTTCAGGCGCGCCGTTGTGGTCGTTGTACGCCCGGTAATATTAAGAATGTTCAACCTGCGGAAATTCGTATTGAAGTAGAGTCTTCTGATGGTCAGGACTTGCTTGATTATCAGGATATCAAACCCCAGACCGATCCAACTTCAGGTAACGATAGAGGCACCTTTGTTAAGTTCTTCCTCAAGGGCAAGGTGCCGAAAGATGGTACAGAGGCAACAATCCGTGTTAGATTTGGTACCGCCAGCAAGGATTACAGAGTCATTCTTATGCCAGCGAATTAGAAAAAATGGCAAACCGGAGAATGATAATGAGATCGTACAATATGAAAAACGAGGTCCTGTGATGAAGCAGTCAGTAACCCAGGTTCTGATCGTCCTGACCATCTTGTTCCTGGCGGGAAGCTCGGTGCAGCTTCACGCCCAGGCCGACCGCGAAGTCTCCACCAAGCGGAACGAGCTGAAGAAGGAATACAACGACGTTCAGGAAAAAAACCAGATCATCAAGGCTGCGGCGCAGGACAAGCCAAGGCCCACAACTGGTCGTCGCCGTGCATCCGCGTCGACAGGATATGATTACACCCAGGTCAAGGGGTACACCGTCCGAACACTTAACGAACGAATTGACCAGCTGTTCGAGAAAGCAAACGAATTAAATGTATTTGAAGACCTTTATAAGAAGGATGGAACATTTTCAGTCCCGGGCCGAAAGGGGCTAGGAAGTTCCCAGACGCGGCGGATCGAAGTGTATTACGTTGAAGCCACGCTTGAAGAGATCGAGTCAGGTGAAATTGAACCCTTCGATCTCATTGAACTTCGGATCGAAAAGTTAGAGCAATTGCCACCTGCTGATGTCTCAGAAGAAGAAGATGAAGAGTCAGGAGGCTTTGGATTCGGCCAGCAAAGTACAGAAGATATACCAAAAGCCTATTCACTCTCGGGTTCGGATCTGTGGACGGCGCTCAAGATGTACGACGAGTCCTTGTACGACGATATTCTTGCCCGTCGATCGCAGGAACCGTCCATCCCCTTGCCGGCAGATCTGTTCTTGCCGACCAAGCGTGGGCCCTTCCTCGTCATGACCAGCCGCGAGCTGTCGACCAGCACGAGTCGTTTCACGGATTTCTGGAACAGCCGCGACACCTTGCAGACGGTTGTCGCACCTGTCACGAATGCCGCCTCAGGTCCGCTTACGACGCAGAGCATGCCCATCCTCTACCCGGAGGAGAGCAAGATCCGCGTGCGCAACCCGAACCGCGAACAGCTCAAGATCACCGAAGTGCGCTTTGAAGGTGAGAATGCCGCTGAATTCCGCATCACGTCCAAACTGCCGATTCTGCTTGACGCGAAGGGCAACGCGAATGACAAGGTCGATGTCACCTTCGAATATGTCGGCAGCTCGCAGTATGAGGTCCGCGGTCAGATCTTCATCGAAGCCCGCGAGGCCAAGCTCACGCAGTATCTGGATGTCATCGTCAATCCCGGCAAGGCACCGTCGGATTTCGTGACCATCGATGCATCCCTCGACAAGATCGAACTCCGTTCGCCCTCGCGTTCCTCGTTCGCTCCCGACTGGAAGCTCAGCTATACCATCGGCAACGACGAAATCGGCCTGCCCCGCTGGTCGTCGGGCATGTCATCGCTCAGCATCGGCTACAAGCACCAGATGAGTGTTGGTCTCGTGCTTCCGATGAATATGATGACGGGCGACTTCCCCGCACCGCTCGGCTACGAAATGCGTCCGCTTGCTTCCCCGATGGGATACAACGTCGCCTTCGATTTCGCCTTCGGCTTCCCCTTCGCACTGGGTGGCAACCTGACGGTCGCCAACAAGTTCGACGGTGTCGAGCGCTACGAGCACCTGATCACAAAGGACTATTTCTCGAAGGACAATACGACGGAACTCCTGCGCAACAATTTCTTCCATATCGGAACCGTCGCGCAGGTCTACTACCCGATCATGTTCAAGGATCGCGCAGAGGATCCCACGGTCGTCTTCCGCCTGAACATCGGTGGTGCGTTCATGCAGATCCAGCGCAATCACCTGGTCGACGCGCAGGATCTCCTGCTCTCGACCGAGAACCAGATTCGCACGTATGGTCGTGAATTCCAGGTCACGGACATCGACAAGATGTACACCATCGGCAAGGAGAAGGACATCGTCGATGTCTTCGTCCGCATTGGCTTCATCAACGTCGCCGCCAAGAATCCCTACGGTCTCGGTGTGCAGTATTTCGCCGGCCGCATGATGACGGATGCATGGCTCGAGCTGACCAACTGGTTCCGCGTCGAAGCCAAGTACTCGTTCCTGTTGCGTGAACGTGAACTGTGGGAAAACGATGCGAGCTTCTTCATGATCAGCCCGCGTTTCCGTTTCGGTCTTCCTTCCCTGTTCAATTGACGGAGCGCGCGACATGACCACACACAATCAACACAACGGATCCGCGATCATGAATCTTCGCATCCTTGCCATCGTCGCTCTCGCGTTCGTGTTCGCACGCGGCGTTGCCGTGGCACAACCGTCGTCCGATTCCTTCGGCAATGTCGATCAGATCATGCGCTTCATGAAGAGCGCGAACTACTCGGAAGAGGATCTGCTTCGCCGCATGAACTGGTCGGACAAGCTGGTGAACGATCTCGCGTCCTATCGTCCCGCAGACGATGATCGTCAGAACTACCTGCGTCTGCTGGACTTTTCGATCGACCATTTCCAGAAGGACAATACACGTCTGCGCGTGCTGTTGCGCGCGGTGACAACGCTCGATCCCCTCGTACGCAAGTACTTCCCGCAGTGGGTTGTGCAGGACGAGGCGATGATTCTCGAGCTGATGCGAAAGATTCGCGACAATCGCGATGATCTCCGTGACGATGAAGCCGTCGAGATCGCCAATCGTGTTCTCACCGGCAAGGCGAAGTTCCGCGTGGTGCAGAGCCCGAAGGATCCTGACAACCTGATCGGCATCATCATCGAGAAGGCGCGCGAGTATCGCGATGGTTCGGAATCTGCCGGCTTCATTCGCAGCACCGACAACAACGATTTCGAAGACTATCGCATCGTTGGTCGCAAGAGTCTGCAGAACGTCCTTACGCAGGATCTCTATGAGAAAGTCGTGCGCCGGGTCGAGTATGCACATCTCATGGAAACCGGCGCGATCAAGCCGGAGCCGTATGTTGCCGAGGCGAACATCAACATTCCGTTCGGAGGCGGCTTCCTGTGGACGTTGGAGGCAGACGAGCGTACCGATCAGGGCGTGGCCATCCAGGTTTCCCGCATCCGCGCGGGCTTCGAACTGAAGATCGGCAACGAATGGGTCAACCTCCCGTTCCTGTATGGTCCGCAGTGGAACGCCCTGTTCGTCTACGAACCGTCGAACACCGAGTATATCAAGTTCGGTCCCTCCATCCCCTTCACCTGGGGTGACGAGAGCATCAACACCGACTTCCCGCTCTTCAAGCATCGCCGTCTCAACGGCACCTGGGGAGCATCCGGTGAGTATCACAAGCAGCTGTCAAACGTGGGTGGTGCGGCGAATGTGGATGCGGACGGTATTGGCGCCGCAGCATTCGTGTCGTTCGGACTCCGGACCTTCGGCAACAAGAAGATCACCAACGTCAACGGCGAGATCATCAACGGCGACGAGACCCGCAACGAGTACAAGCTTGCCTCGATCATCACCCCCGGTACTAACAATACCTGGGTGTTCGCGCCGAGCAAGGACCTCGCCAGGAGCCTCACCTTCTACCACATCGCAGCAACAGCCACGGCCTTCTACTGGCGGGATCTTGGCTTCGCGCTGGATGGACTTCGCGGCGCCCTCGGTTTCGGGTACCTGAAGGTGAACAAGGCGATGCGGTCGGTCGTACCGGTCGGTACCACGTACGAGCAGGTCGCATTGACTGCAGACTCCGTTTCCATCCTCGAAGGGAAGGGCTTTCTCGACGCCTATGCCCGCCTCGAGTACAATCATCGTGGTAAGACGACCTACGGCGCTGCTGTGCAGTATTTCAACGGCGGCCTGATGGGCGAGCTGTATCTGAACATCTTCACATGGCTCACTGCAGAAGTGCGGTATTCGCGCATCGTGTTCCGCGATCCGCACGAGTGGGAGCATGAGGAGATGATCGTTCCCGGACTGCGGATGGGCTTCGCATTCTGACGCACGGCGTCAGAGATCACACTCCGCCTACATACACGTCTTCATGGAACAGGCGATGTCATCCGGCATCGCCTGTAACATTTTCACAGCGCGACGTGTCTTTCTTGTACGCATCATGCATCGCATACCCATCAGAACCTCGTCGTACAATCTCCTTCTCATGCACCAGCGACGGCACATTCGAGCCACGATCCCACTCCTGCGGCGACGCTCCCTCATCGGAGCGCTAATCGCCGTCTGGTTCGTCTGCTTCGCCCCTGTACTCGCACAGCAACACGACGGAACAACCGGCACACCGCCAGCGACCGTGGAGCGTACGCCGCTCATCCTGTCGGCGAGAGCGACAAATCCCAAACTGGTGACGGTCGCAATCCGTTCGGTCGACATCAGCCGGTATCCCGAGGCCGCCGTGATCATGGACGCCCGGGATTCTGCCGGGCATCACTACGGCGAGCTGCAGAAGAGCGATCTGATCATCTACCAAGACGGCACACCCGTCAAGATCACCTCCCTCGAGAAGATCTCCGCCTCGAACATCGTTCCTGTCGACATCGTCTTCGTGATCGATCAGACGGGCAGCATGCGGCAGGAAGTGAACGAGGTGAAGACAAATATCGCCGAATTCACGCAGCGCCTTGCCAGCAGGGGCGTCGATTACCGGCTCGGCCTGATCACCTTCAGTGACAAGGTCGAGCGTCGGCGTGAGTTCACGGAAGATGTGAACAGCTTTGTCTCATGGATCGATGAAATGTCGATCGGCGGTGGGGGAGACGACAACGAGAATGCGCTCGAGGGACTCTACGAGGGTTCGACGCTGCATTACCGTCAGTCCGCGCAGAAGATCATGATCCTGATCACGGACGCCATGTATCATCAGAAGGGCGACCGCGGTGACGGCACCACGCAATACACGACGAATACGATGGCGGATTTCCTCATCCGCAACAACGTCAAGCTCTTCTCCATCGCACCGCCAGCCATCGATGGATACCGCATCCTGGCCGATGTCACCCATGGCAAGCGTTTCGACATCGTCGCCAATTTCAGTTCGCTCCTTGACGATTTCAGCGAGTCGATCACCAATCTGTACGCTGTCAAATATCGCATCGATCAGGAAGTGCCGCCAGAAAGCATCCAGCTCGAAATCCGCAATTACGCGAACGAAGTGGTGCTGGCTGAAAACGTGCCGCTGCTCGAGGTTGACAAGAAGTTCATCCTCGAAAACATCCTCTTCGACTTCAATCAGGCGACCTTTCATCCCACGTTCGTCGAGGAATTGCGCAACATCCTCGCAATGTTGAAGAAGTACGTCAACATTCACATCGAGATCCGCGGACATACGGATTTTGTCGGCAGCGACGAGTACAACATCGCGCTGTCGGACGCACGTGCCCGCGCCATCAAAAAGTATCTCGTCGACCGCGGGATTGCTGCACTCCGCATCACCACGCGTGGCATGGGAAAAAGTCATCCCATCGCTTCGAACGACACCGAGCTCGGCCGTCGCCTCAATCGCCGTACCGAAGTCATCATCACCCGCAAGTAGGCGTTCCCCTCCCCGCCGGTTCGCACATCCGTCTGTTCGCACTCCCGTCGGTGCGCGTACATGAAACGTGCACCGTTTCCATCGTATATTCCGAATCGACGTGCTGGTGGGGTTGCCGCGGGGCTATGCCGGTGCGATGCGGTCAGGACGCATGACAACGATAACACACGATGGATGCAGCGAAGACATTGGAGGGTGGAGAGGGGCGTGACGAGATCACGCTCGAGGCCGTCCTGCGTGCCCTCATCTTTCAGGGGAGTGATTCGATGTATGTGGTGGGGCGCTTCGAGGTGACCGACGATCTCTTTCCGATCGTTGCGAATGGAGACATGGTGGCACCGTCGGTGGGCGATACCTACCGCCTCACGGGTTCGTGGGTGCAGCATCCAAAGTACGGGCGGCAATTTCGCTGGAGTACCTATGAACTCGTCTACCCTCAGACAAGGGAGGGCATCGAACGGTATCTGTCGTCGGGCCTGATCCGCGGTCTCGGCAAGACCTTCGCCCGCCGCATCGTCGATCATTTCGGAACCGACACGATCGACATTCTCAACACCGACATCGAACGCCTGCTCGAAGTGGAGGGCATCGGCGCGAAGAAGCTCGATGTGATCCGGACTGCATGGGACGAGCAGCGGGGCGTGCAAGGCGTGATGCTGTTCCTGCGCGAGCACAAGGTCGGCACCGCGCATGCCGCGCGGATCTTCTCGCGGTATGGACACGCAGCGGTCGATCTGATACGCATGAATCCGTATCGCCTCGTCGACGATATCGACGGTATCGGTTTTCTGACCGCCGACACGATCGCCCGTTCCCTTGGCGTCGCCGCATCGGATCCTGTCAGGCTCGGGGCCGGGGTGCTGCATGCGCTCAACGAGGCCGCACGGAGTTCGGGCCATGTCTACGTGCCGTTCGACGAACTCGCAGCCGGTGCGGCGCAGCTGCTCGAAGCCGATGTCGAGGATGTCGTCTACGCCATCAATCGCGCGGCGGAAAGGGGAGGGCTTGTCGTCGATGACGACCGCGTGTATGCACCTGTACTGCATGCCGCCGAATGCGCCATCGCAACAAGCATCGAGCGGCTTTTCGCGCGCGGTGCTCACGAGGTGGATCACACCGCGATCAATGCGCATATCACGGCGGCGGAAGCGCATTTCGCACTCCGCTTCGCACCGTCACAGGTCGAGGCGATTCACGCCTGCATCGCCGGACCCGTCGTCATCCTAACTGGTGGTCCTGGTACGGGCAAGACCACGACCGTGGGTGGCATCATCGACGTCGCCGAGCGGCTCGGTCTGCGCGTATCCCTCTGCGCTCCGACCGGTCGTGCGGCACGGCGCATGGCCTGGCTCTCGGGCCGCGAGGCGCGCACGATGCACAGACTGCTCGAATTCGACCCGATGTCAGGCACATTCCAGCGGGACGATGCGAATACCCTCGACACGGATCTTGTGATCGTTGACGAAACCTCCATGGTCGACGTGCAGCTTATGGCTGCGCTGTTCGCAGCACTGCCGGCCGAGTCCCGGCTTGTGCTCGTCGGGGATGCCGACCAGCTGCCGTCGGTCGGTCCCGGAAATGTCCTCGCCGACCTGCTCGCCTGTGATCGCATCGAAGCCGTGCGCCTGACCGTCATCTTCCGGCAGGAGGAGGCGAGCCGGCTCATCACCAATGCACACAGGATGCGGACCGGGTTCATGCCTGTATTCGAACGCGACACCTTCCTGCTTGAATGCGACCATGCGGAAACCATCGCACAGCGCCTGCGCGAGGTCGTCGCCGAAAGACTTCCGCGAGAGATGGGCTTCGACCCGCTGAAGGACATCCAGGTGCTGAGTCCCATGCACGCCACGGCGGCCGGGGTGCGTCATCTCAACGGCGTGCTCCAGGAGGCGCTCAATCCCACCGGACGCGTCGTGCTGCGTCGGGGTGAGACGGCCTGGCGCCTGGGCGACAAGGTGATGCAGACGCGCAACAACTACGACAAGGACGTCTTCAACGGCGACATCGGATTCATTCTCGCACTCGATGATGAGGAGGCTCTGATCCAGGTTGGATTTGATGATCGCAGGGTGTCCTTCACGTTCGATGAGATGGACGATCTCGCCCTCGCCTACGCCATCACGATCCACAAGAGCCAGGGCAGTGAATACAACGTCGTCGTGCTTCCGATCACGATCCAGCACCGCGTGATGCTGCAGCGCAATCTCGTGTACACTGCCATGACGCGGGCACGCAGACTGCTCGTGTTCATCGGGCAGAAGAAGGCGCTCTCATACGCCGTGGGCAACGATCGGCAACACGCACGGTATTCCGGTCTGCGCGACCGTCTGCAGGTCCGTTGACCGCAGATGCATCTGCATTGTCACAGCAGTCGCATTGTGGTATTTTGAAATCCTATGCTGAAAAAGAAGAAACTGATCAGTCTCGACAAGCTGCACCTGACCAATCCCCAGAAGGAGTCGCTTGCCCAACTGCTCACCATACAGAAGAACAAGTACAAGAAGCTCCTGCACGAAGCGCACGAGCGCCTGCACATCATTGCGGATCTGACCTCGAGTCTCGAATTCTGGATCAACGTCAACGGGAAGTACGAGCACATCAGTTCCTCGTGCGAACGCGTGCTCGGCTGGAAGCGGGAGGAGTTCCTCAGCGGTGCAGTCACACTGGATTCGATCATTCACGAGGAGTCGCAGGCTTCGTACAAGGCCAACAAGGTACAGGCGCTGCGCGGCAACGCAGGCGAGGCCGATTACAAGTTCGTGCATCGCGACGGATCCGTGCACTGGGTGCACGCGACGTGGAATCCCGTCCACACCCGACGCGGGCGTCACATCGGCATCCGCGTCAGCCTGACCGACATCAGCGACCAGAAGCAGTGTCAGGAACTGGCACTGAGTTACGAGTCGATGTTCCAGCGGATGGTGACCGAATTGCACGACGTTGCCGTGTTCACGCTCGATGTCGGAGGGCGTGTCGCATCATGGAACGGGCATGCGGCCGAGCTGACGGGTCTCCCCGCATCCGCCGTGATCGGACGGGGTTTCGAGGAGGTGCATGCCGAAGACGAGTACGATCACGAGCATGTCATGCTCGGCATCCGGACGCTCGAGACGGATCCGGGCTACACCTACCTGGCGTGGATTCGTCGTGGCGACGGCACACGTTTCATGGCGAATGTCGTGTACACGGCGCTGCGGGGCATGGAGAACGAATTGCAGAGCATTGTGTGTTTTCTCCATGAAACACGGTCCTGACGTGCACGGCTTCCCCCGGGCGCTGCGGCACGCGTGAGCCACCGGCCGCACTATCGCGTGTGAACCATCCCCCATGAACATGCTGCTGCTCATCCTCCTCTACCTTGCCACCGTCGTCGGCATGGAGTTCTGGTCGGCCTTCGCACACAGGACCATCTATCACGGCTTCCTGTGGCGCTGGCACAAGAGTCACCACCGACCGCGCACCGGTTCGTTCGAGAAGAACGATCTCTTCCCCGTGCTGCATGCGGTCATCGTCGCGCCGATTCTGATCGCGGCGCTGCATATGGGGTGGACGCTCGTCGCGGTGATTGCAGCCGGTGTGACGACCTTCGGCATCCTGTACGCGCTCTTCCACGACGGCTTCATCCACGAGCGGCTGCCACTCGGATTTCTCGCGCGTGTGGCTGTGTTCCGCAAGATTCGCGAGGACCATCTGTACCATCACACCGGCGACCCCAACGCGCATTTCGGTCTGTTCTTCTGGAATCGCACGCCGGCCCGCGTCAGGCACATCCGCCGCTGACGCCTCACCTTTCGCCCACCCACCGCATGCCACGTCACCTCACTGCCGCCCCGCGGCACCACATCGCCCCGCGGCACCACATCGCCCCGCGGCATCACAGGGTGCATACCACGTCCGAGCGCGACATGTACCGCAAGACGGTGCTCGGGTCGGGACTGCGCATCGTCAGCGAGACGATCCCGTGGGTACGGTCGCTTGCGATCGGGGCATGGATCGACGCGGGCAGCCGGGACGAGCAGTCGGCGCAGAACGGCATCGCCCACTTCATCGAGCATGCCGTCTTCAAGGGCACCACGACGCGGAAGACCCATCAGATCGCGCAGTATCTTGAAGCGGTGGGAGGATACGTCAACGCATTCACCGGGAAGGATTCGACCTGCTACTATGCCCGCGTGCTCGACCGGCATGTCGGCCGGGCTGTCACGATTCTCGCCGACCTCGTGGGGAAGCCGGCGTATCCCGAACGCGAGATCGAACGCGAGAAGCAGGTGATCATCGACGAGATGCGCAGCGTGGAAGACGATCCCGAAGACGTGATCAACGATTACTTCGAGCAGCTGCTGTTCGGTTCGCACGCGCTGTCGATGCCCGTGATCGGCACGGAACACAGCGTGCGTGCCCTCGCGCGTGAGGATCTGCTCGCATTCACCCGCACCCGCTATACCGCGGCAAACACCGTGATCGCCGCTTCTGGCAATGTCGATCACGACGAGCTCGTGGCCCTCTGCGCCGAGGCCTTCGATCTGCCCGGCGGAAAGCCCGTGGCCCGTACGAAGCCCCGTGCCGTGCGCGCCCGTGCTCTCGAACTGCACAAGAGCGTGCAGCAGGCGCACATCGTCATGGGACGTGTGGTGCCGGGCCTGCGCGCCCCCTCGACACACACACTCGCCCTGCTCAACGCTGCACTGGGGGAGGGGATGAGCTCGCGGCTCTTCCAGCGTGTGCGCGAGAAGGCCGGGTATTCATACAACATCTACTCGTTCACCAACCTGTTCGAGGATGTCGGGGTGTTCGCCGTCTATGCAGGTGGGGAGACGCGGAACATCGAACGCATGCGACGCATCATCGAACGCGAACTCGAGGATCTGGTGGAACATCCCCTTTCCGCGCGCGAACTCAACCGCGCCCGCGAACAAGTGGCCGGTTCACTGCTGCTCGGACTGGAGAGCATGAGCACACGCATGCATCGTCTGGGACGTGATGAACTCGTGTTCGGATACGACACGCCGATCGACAGCATTCTCGACGAACTCTACGCTGTGACAGCCGCCGACGTGCAGGCCCTCGCCGCCAATGCCTGCGATCACAGCGCATATTCCAGCGTCGTGATCCTGCCCGACGGTCGCGACAACGCGGACGACTGATTCCCCCATTTCGGATCCGAACATTCGCAATGAGCGGGCGGCTTGGGGATTCAGCCTCACGTCCGTACATTTGTTGAACATGGCGTCTCGATTGCTCTGTGTGATGCATGAGGAATCGCAGGCACCGCAGGCACCGCCCCTTCGGCAGATCCGTGCCCTCACAATACAGCACTTCCATGTCAGACCTTCATCTCTCGCATCGCGCCCGCATCATGCCGGCCTCTCCGATCCGCAAACTCGTCCCGCTGGGTGACGAAGCAAAGCGGCGCGGTGTCCACGTCTACCATCTCAACATCGGACAGCCCGACATCGAGACTCCCCCCGAATTCTTCGATGCGGTGCGAAACTACAAGGAAAAGGTCATCGCCTACGGAAACTCGCAGGGTATCAAGCTGTTCCTGGAGAGTCTGGCGGGATACTACTCGACACTTGGCATCGACATCACGCCGGCCGACGTGCTCGTCACCACCGGCGGTTCGGAAGCCATCACCTTCGCAATGATGGCTGTTGCCGAACCGGGCGACGAGATCCTCTGCTTCGAGCCGTTCTATACGAACTACAACGGCTTTGCAATCATGGGAGGGGTCACCCTCGTCCCGATCGAGACGAAGCCGGAAGACGGGTACCACCTGCCGTCGCGCGAGGAGATCGAACGCTTCATCACACCCCGCACACGCGGCATCATCGTCTGCAACCCGAACAATCCCACCGGCACCGTGCTGCGTGACGACGAAATCGACATGATCGCAGACATCGCGTTGTCGCGGAACCTCTATGTGCTGGCAGATGAGGTCTACCGCGAATTCGTTTATGAGGGAACTGCCCGCAGCTTCATGCAGGTGCCGGGGCTCGAACAGCACGTGATTCTGATGGACAGTCTCTCGAAACGGTACAGCCTCTGCGGCGGACGGATGGGCTGTCTTGTAAGCCGCAACCGGGCGCTGATGGATGTCTTCCTCCGCTTCGGGCAGGCCCGTCTCTGCACCGCCACGCTCGAGCAGATCGGATCGGCCGCACTCGTCGACGCAGGGTCGAAGTATTTCGAGCCGATGATCACTGAATACCGCATGCGCCGTGATGCCACCTATGAGGCGCTGATGCGCATCCCCGGCGTTGTCTGCCGCAAGCCGAGCGGTGCGTTTTATATCATGGCCAAGCTGCCTGTCGATGATGTCGAACGCTTCGCCGCGTGGATGCTGACCGACTTTTCCCACGAGGGCGAGACCACGATGGTCGCACCCGGACCCGGCTTCTACGGCACCGCCGGCCGCGGCATCACCGAAGCCCGCCTCGCCTATGTACTCAATGCAGACTCCTGCTCGCGTGCCGTCGACATTCTTGCGCGCGGCATCGAACGCTACACGGACACCCACAGAAAGGACGTGTGACAGACGCGTATGATCACAGTCACGATCGACGGAAAGACCATTCAGACCGAGCCGACGAAGACCGTCATCGAGGCGGCTTTCGAGAACGGCATCTACATCCCGCACTTCTGCTGGCACCCGGCACTCTCCATCAGCGGGAACTGCCGCATGTGCCTGGTGGACGTCGAGAAGATGCCCAAGCAGGTCATCGCCTGTTCGACGCTCTGCACCGATGGGATGGTGGTGCATGTGAATTCCCGGAAGGCAATCGACGCACGCGAAGCCGTCATGGAGTTCATCCTCATCAATCATCCCCTCGACTGCCCCATCTGCGACGAGGCGGGCGAGTGCAAGCTGCAGGATTATGCCTACCGGTACAGCGTCGGGGAGAGCCGTTTCGACGAAGAGAAGCAGCACAAGCGCAAACGTGAGGCGCTCGGACCGAACGTCATGTTCGATGGCGAACGGTGTATCCAGTGCTCGCGGTGCATCCGGTTCTGCAGTGACATCGTCGGCACACCGCAGCTCACCTTTGTCGAACGAGGCGACCGCGTCACGATCGAGACCTTCCCCGGCAAAGAGCTCGACAATCCCTACGCGATGAACGTCATCGACGTCTGCCCCGTCGGCGCATTGACCAGTGTGGACTTTCGCTTTCAGGCTCGAGCGTGGGACATGTCGCACACGCCGAGCATCTGCACGGGCTGCGCGCGCGGTTGCAGCACCGACGTCTGGGTCCGCAAGAACACCATCCTTCGTCTCACACCTCGAGAGAACCAGGAAGTCAACGACTTCTGGATGTGCGACAAGGGACGCCTCGAAAGCTGGCGGCACGTCCATGCCGACACACGCGTGCAACATCCCAGACTGCGCCGTGATGGGGTGTTCGCCGATGTCACCTGGGACGAAGCCTTCGCCGCGGTGGCTTCCGAATTGAAGGGCTATTCCGGTGAGCAGATCGCGATCATCGGTTCTCCGTACGATACCTGCGAAGACAATTTCCTGCTCGCCCGATATGCCCGCGACGTTGCGAAGACGAAGTTCCTCGACATCGTGCCTCACATGGTCGAAGGTGATCGCGACGAATTCCTCATCTGCGAGGAAAAGTCTCCGAACAGTGCCGGGGCACGGCTCGCCGGAGTCGTCCCCGGAGATGAGGTGCATCGGCTGTCCGCGATGATCGAGGCCATGCGGCGCGGCACGGTCAAGGCTGTGATCGTGACCGATCCGAATGCCCACGCCTACGACGGCTTCCTCGAGGCACTCGCGCAGGTGCCGTACGTCGTCGCGATCGTCAGCAATGCATCGGCGCTCACCGACCAGGCTGATGCGGTGCTGGCCGCTTCCACCTTTGCAGAGAAGAGCGGCACCTTCCTCAACATCGACGGGCAGCTGCAGCTGCTGCATCCCGCCATCGTCACCGCCGACAACGAGCGCTGGATGGGTGGCTACGCCATCAGCCGTCTCGACAAGTTCGCGAGTCCCTTCGATCGCTGGGGCCGCATGCCGCGTCAGGATGCCCGCGCAACATGGCAGATCTTCATGCGCCTGGCGCGGGCTGCAGGCGCCGACTGGGTGTACGAGTATCCCGAGGATGTGTTCGACGAACTTGCACGTTCCGTCGCGGCATTCGAAGGCTTGTCGTGGGATGCCCTCGGTCGCTGGGGCGTTCGCATCAAGGCCGAACCGCGTGCGCACATGCTTCCGTACATCTACACTGACGTTCATCCCTAACCCAGAGAGTTCATGGACGCCCTCGACATACTGATCATACTGATCAAGATCGTCGTCATGTTCGCCGTCGTGCTGCTGACGGTGGCCGAACTTGTCTACACCGAGCGCAAGATCAGCGCATGGATCCAGAATCGGGTCGGACCCAACCGTGTCGGGTGGTTCGGACTCCTGCAGCCGTACGCGGACGTGGTGAAGCTGCTGCTGAAGGAGGACATCGTCCCTGCAGCGGCGAAGAACTTCATCCACACGCTTGCCCCCATCCTTTCCATCGGCGTCGCGTTCAGTACCCTGGCGGTGGTTCCCATTGCGGGACCGACGATCACACTGTTCGGGCGTGAGGTGCAGATGGTGATCGCCGATGTGAACATCGGCATTCTCTATGTGCTCGCCCTCACCTCGATCGGTGTCTACGGCATCACCCTCAGCGGCTGGAGTTCGAACAACAAGTATTCGCTGCTGGGCGGTCTGCGCTCGGCTGCGCAGATGATCTCGTACGAGTTGTCGATGGGGCTGGCGATTCTCAGCGTCGTGGTGTTGACGGGATCGTTGCGCATGACCGAGATCGTCCACCATCAGGCGGGATGGATGTGGAACATGATCCTCCAGCCGGTCGGCTTCATCGTCTTCGTCGTGGCCTCCTTTGCGGAAACCAATCGCACGCCGTTCGATCTTCCGGAAGCCGAGCCTGAACTGGTCGGCGGGTATCACACCGAGTACAGCAGCTTCAAGTTCGCATTGTTCTTCCTTGCCGAGTATGCGAACATGATCACCGCCAGCGCGATCATCACGACACTCTATCTCGGTGGATGGCAGGTGCCGTACATCGAACTGCTGGGGCTTCCGACGGGACTCGTCGTCACGCTGCAGATTCTGGCCTTCATGGTCAAGGTCGCCATCATGCTGTTCATCTTCCAGTGGGTGCGCTGGAGCGTTCCCCGCTTCCGCTATGACCAGCTCATGAACCTCGGCTGGAAGGTGATGCTGCCGATCGCGATCATCAATCTCGTCGTGACGGCATTCATTGTTCTCGTGATCTAACATCGACTCAGTTGAGTGGAAAGGAATCGCATGGCCACGCAGTCCACAAGTGCGGGAGATAAATACACCCTCACGTTCTGGGAGCGCATTTACATTCCCGAGATCGTCAAGGGGATGAAGCTGACCCTTGGGCAGATGCTCAAGAAGAAAGACACGCGCATGTATCCCGAAGAGCGGTGGATCCCCCCCGCATCCTTCAGGGGCGCGCCCGTGCTCGTGCAGGAGTCTGACGGCACCGAGCGATGTGTGGCGTGTGGACTCTGTTCGCGCGTGTGTCCGGCGATTGCCATCGAAGTGCAGGCCGACGAGACCGTGGCGGAAAAGGAACGCTATCCGGTTCTGTTCGAGATCAACATGCTACGCTGCATCTTCTGCGGCTTCTGCGAGGAAGTGTGTCCCGAAGAGGCCATTGTCATGAGCAGCACCTGGGAACTTGCCTTTCATACATACGAGGATGCCATCTTCGGAAAGGACAAGCTGCTCACCCCGGTCGAGCAGTTGCGTCCCCGTCTCGAATACCTTCGCCGTCATCGTTAGGCGCGCAGCCCGATGCGCATGCGCGAGGCGCATATCCGTGTGTTGTTGCTGCTTGTCATCGGACTGGCACCTGTCGTCTTCGGCGGGTGCCTTTCCCGTATTACGGCCATCACCGCACCGACCGACGTGAGCGTTGATGTTCCCTTCGTGCTGGCGGTCGACGGCGTGATCACGGGCAGCGGTGGTGGCATTGTCGCGATCGTGCTGCAGGTTCCCGACGGATTCGAGGTGGTGGATTCCGCCGCGTGGTACGTCTGTGCATCCGCCCGCCGTCCCTTGCGTCTGAATCGTCGCATCGCATCGCGGTTCCGAGCCGAAGACGATCACTCCATCATCGCGTTCGGCGATTCCATCGCCTCCGCCCGGGTGAGCACGACCGAGATCCGTGCCTTCGTGACGCTGCGGCCCACGAAACTCGGCACATTCACCTTTGCCTTCGCGACCGGTGCCGTGTTCGAGCAGGGAGGACAGCCGGTCTGGAAGTGCACAGATCCCGAAGATCTCCGCGACTTCTCGCGCAGCGGCAGCGACCTGCGACGCGTGACGATCACCGTCACCGAACCCGAACGCACGGCAGGTGCCGCGATCGAATTCAGCGGCACGCGCGAGTACGTCGCGCTGCCCGATTCCGCACTCTTCCGCTTCGATCTTACCCGCAGTTTCACGATCGAGACCCTGTTCAACACGACGGCGCGTGAAGGCGTGCTCGTTTCCACCCGCACCGATGATCTGACCGGGAGCTTCCCCCTGGAGCTTGGCATCGACGCGTGGGGTGCCGTGGTGCTCTCCACCAGCGACGGCGATTCGGTACGCACGACATCCAACAATGCCTTCTTCGCCGATGGTCGCTGGCATCATTGTGCGCTTGTCTACACGGCCGGGATACGCCTCTTCGAGCTCTATGTGGATGCCCTCTTCATCGGCCGCATCGAGGCACCCGCGCGTGTGCGGGCGAACGTCGCGGCAACCATCGGAAGCCGTGTGTCGAAGCGTCGCTTCTTCGTCGGCGCGCTGGACGAATTCCGCGTGTGGAGCGAGGCGCGGACGCAGGAGCAGATCTCCTATTATCGGACGATCGGGTTGACCGGATACGAGCAGGGGTTGTATGCGATGTACACCTTCGACAAGGGGGAGGAGGGACGGATCCCGAATGGAACGCCGATCGATGGGCTGGAGGCGATTGCCTTCAACCGGCCGAAGCTGCTGCCGAGCACCGCGCCACTCAAGGTCGAACTGCTCGCCTTCACGGTGTCGGTTGAAGGGGAGACGGTGTCGATGAGCTGGGATGCATACGACGAATCGACGGTGAAGCACTACGAGATCGAGAAGCGGAGCGATGCGACCAAGTATGCGCGGCTTCTGCTCGTGGAACCGCTGTCGCAGCAGGAACGAGGTCAGGGGCATCACCATACCGATACGTGGAATGGGAAATCCATCGTCTACTACCGGCTCCGGAAGGTGTCGACCGATGGGAGTCTGCGCTTTTCCGACGAGGTTCCGGTTGGGAGTGATGTTGTGCTGGACTTCACGCTTGGCGACAATCAACCGAATCCCTTCGCGACCGAGACGGTGATCCCGTACACGCTCAGTGGAAGGGCCCTCGTGTCGTTGCACGTCTACAACATGGTGGGGCAGCAGGTGGCCGAGCTTGTCTCCGAGCGACAGCCTGCCGGTGACTACGCGCAGGTGTTCCGTGCGGATCCGGATCTGCCTGCCGGCATGTATTTTTACAAAATGCGCACTGCTGCTGGCTCTGTAACGAAAAAGATGTATCTTGCCCGTTGATCCTTCGACATGAGTTGTTTCTCTCAGAAGAGTACGGTCATGCCGGCACCGGAAGCCAGCTTGACAATGCAGTACCCCTTATGTAATTTGTAAGCCAGTTCACGAGACGTAAATCTCTGTACATCCCCTGTTTCCATACGAGTGGCCGCGTGCCCGCATTGACGCCGACGATGGCCAGAATCTGACACTCATTGAGGTGTTGGATTCCTTGCTTGTGTGTACTCCATGAATTTTGAGAATCCTAACCACATGTTTTTTCCCCAAACGTTTGGAGGTACTGTATGAGGAAGTTGACTCTTCTTTCTTCCGCCTTCCTTATGGGGCTTGTGTTGCTGGCGTCACCGCTGGGAGCACAATCCTATAAGTTCAAGAGCGCGCCTCATCTGCCCTTTTCAAGCTCGCAGACTGTGATCGATCAGATCTACGTCCCAACGAGCGTGCAGATGACGAACATTCGTATCGGCGTTTACATCAAGTCCGTGTTGTATTCCTCCCTGCGCCTCGTCCTCACCGTCCCCACCGGTGAGCAGATCGAGCTCAAGCCTGCGCAGGCGGTCGGTACGAACTGGTTCGGCTCGCTTGGCAGCGAGCGCTCGTATTGCTTGTTCCAGGATGGCGGCAAGACCCTGACGGGTCCCGTGCTTGGCGAGGGACAGGGCAATGACGAGCCTTTCGCTCCTTCGGTACCTCTGGCAACGGTCAATGGCCGTCGCTCGAGCGGCTGGTGGACCCTCACGCTTCAGGACAACCGCACCACCGCGCTTCCGTATCAGGAAGGCGTGCTGGAGAACTGGGTTGTCATGTTCAACTCCGTCGTGGTCGAGCAGGAAGTGCCGATCTGGTCGGAGACCCGCACAGGCAACAACCTGGTCGGCATCTGGAATGGACAGCAGCGCACCATCCCGAATCAGATCGGTGGTGGCGAACTGTGTACCAGCGGCAATGATGCAGATCCGAACGTGACCCCCGGTCGCAACGGTGACGCCTACAAGTTTGAAGTCAATCAGACCCAGTATCCCGGTCTCGTGATCGGTGCGCCGGTTCCCGGCTACAGCACCCCTGGCCGCTTCAAGGTGTCGGTCGTCGTGTCGACGAGCTCGCCGCCTCCGCCGGTGCTTCCGACAGGTGGTACGACGGACATCGCCGTCTACTTCGGAAAGACCGCCACGTATACTCCGCCTGTGAAGAATCCGCCGTTCCCGCCGAACGCGAATGGAGTCGCCACGGTCGGCTGGCCGAACAGCCTGACGACTGTTGCGAACACCCTGCTGCCTGCCGGTGGTACTCCCATTTATGGTGGTGTGCGTCTGGTTGGCTGTCAGGACAACGACAGTCCCGGTTGGAATGCCAAGGGCAACCTTGGTGTGCTCGACGTTACGTTTGACGATCTGGCTCTGAGCTCGATCAACGACGCGAACCATTGTGACATCAACGACCCTGCATTCAGCGGTGTGTGTGGCACCTATCGTCCCGAGCGCGCGCTGTCGCTGCTCAACGGCATTGCCCTCAACGGTCTGTACTATGTGACGATCTACGACACCTTCGGTGAGAACATGGCAGGCTTCGGCCACATGCGCATTCTCAGCATCACAGTGACGTATCTCGCCGGCGGTGGTCAGGTTGAAAACCAGATGCTGCATCAGGGTACTGCTGGTCCGCTCATGGGCGTGCCCATTCCGGGTGCCATCAGTGGCGGTCCCGCACTCGGGTATCTGGCCGACGTCGTCGCCCCGATCCCCCCGTATTCGATCAATGCCAAGGAGCAGGATCCCCTGCTCGTGTTCTGGGCCACCCAGAAGATGTATCCCCGCCCCGCCACCGGTTACGAGCGCATGCAGGCGATCAATGTCGCCAACAACAATGCTCCTGCAGCCGGCGTCGTGTATGATGGTCCCTATGCCTATCCCACTGCACTCGATGCCAACCGTCAGGTTGCCGGTGCCCAGGCGAATCTTGATCTGCTCAACATCCCGACAGGTACCTATCGTCTGCGCACGAACCTGGTTCAGGCCCGCTACGATGACGATCCCTATGACAACGAGTACGAGTCCAAGCCCGTGCAGATCACGCCGGCAACGCTTGCCTACTACGGCACGCGTTTCCTCGATCTGAATCCGTACCAGGGCGGATCGAGCCTCGGTCAGTACAACTTCCTGTTCCAGATGAGTGCGACGGGCGCGAACGGTTCGACCTTCGGCACCTCGTTCACGCTCTTCAAGTTCCCGAGCACCCGCGTGACGAGCGTCGATTACTTCTTCGATCGTGGCTACTACCAGAACAACTTCGTGCGTTCGAACTTCCGCATCTCTGTCTGGCGTGTCGCCAGCGGCTTCTTCGGCGCCCCGGTTGGTCCTCCGGTCGCCATGTCGCCGACGATGCTCACCGACGAGTACATGCCGGACAACTGGCGCACGTTCCCGATCTACGCCTGCGATCAGGCTGGTGCGATCACGAACAATCCTGCGAATCTCGCCCCCGGCACCTACGCAGTGATGCTTGACAACATGAGCTCGGCCTCGCCGCTGATCTATCCGTACACCTACGGCATGATCCCGGCACTCGAATACCGTCATCGCGAGTTCCTCTTCAGCGAGCGTTTCGGTCCCATCGGTCCGTTCACAACGCACGGAACCCGTCTGCACTACATGAGCACCGTGTCGCCGCTGCTCACTCCGCCGACCGGCACATTGTCGGGTGGTGCGGTGAACGCGAGCCCCTTCGGCAACGCCACGCTGCCCATGCGTTTGAACATGGTGACGATGAATGATTTCGCCATCAACTACGTGGCAGTCGCTGGTACTCGCGGAACCGAATCGGTGTCGATCTCCCAGGCTCCGCTGACGATGCGCGTCAATGTTCTTGGCGCCTCCGATCAGAATGGCCAGACGCGTGACTTCAACGTGCGCATGGAAATCTTCAACGGAAACCAGCGCGTGTATCTGAGCGATGTGCTCTATGGCCCGGCAAACTCGAACATCGTCCCGAGCGTTCCTGGTGTCGCACCGTATCAGAACGTCATGGTTCCGATGGCAAACTGGACGCCGACCACCGGTGGCATCTATCGTGTCCGCGTGACGTTCTCGCGTAATCCCGACGATCAGAATCCCGCCAACGACGTGCATGAATTCAACCTGTACGTCAGTGCCACACGCGCCATCGTCGTGCGTGGTGCCAATGCCTCCGATGCCGACGTCAACGCAGCGATCGATGTGCTCAAGAGCAAGTCGATGGACTATGAAGTTGTCAGCATCAACGATGCGAAGCTTGCGCAGGTCAACAAGGCCAACGTGATTCTGACCGGCGACGTTCAGACTTCCGACAAGGCCGTGCTCTCGAGCCTGATCTCCAATGGCAACGACATCGCATTCTTGTACAGCCGCGATCGCAACTACGGCAGCCTTCTCCGCAATGTGGACCGTACATTCGGCATCGAGCGTGCCTCGACTCCGAATTACGACAAGCTTGAACTCGCCATGAAGGCTCCGGAAACGGCAGCAGTCGAGGCACCGGTTCAGGTGAAGCCCGAACTGCTGAACGTGAAGATCGAGTCGAAGGAAGACGTCGTGAACCTCATGAAGTCGTCCGCTCTCACGCTTGAGCCCGTCGAAGGCGTCAACACCGTGATCACTCCGGCTTCCCCGGTTGTTCCGGTAGAGACGTTCGTTCCCGCAGTCGTTTCCTCGCCGTACGGTGAGATGGACTATCTGGACGAAGACTTCGGAAGCTTCGCGATCCTCCGTGCCTTCCCGGCGCAGCGGACCCCGCAGCAGCAGGTTCAGGATGTGACGTCCGCAGCCGGCTTCGTGCTTGGCAGCAACTATCCCAATCCGTTCAATCCCTCCACGGTCATCACCTACACGATTCCCGAGCAGAGCCTTGTCACACTTCGTGTGCTTGACATGCTTGGCCGCGAAGTCATGACCCTGGTCAACGAGTCCCAGAATGCCGGCACGTTCAACGTCAGCTGGAAGGGTCTCGACATGAACGGCATGTCGGTTGCGAGCGGTCAGTACATCTATCGCATCGAAGCCACGCCGGTCAATGGTGGCACACCGTTCACCGCGATGAAGAAGATGACGCTGGCCAAGTAAGCCTTCGTCGGTTTCGTTCACCACAGAAGAGTCAACTGCCGGCGCCTGGGTTTCCCGGGCGCCGGTTTCTTTTACAGAGTTTCTTTTTAGTCATCGGTGCGATAACTTGAGGGATTCATAGCGCGTCGCACACCCTATCCTTGTCGCACCCTGCCTGGAGGCTCCGGTTCATGAAACGCATGTTCTTCGTTGTTCCCATGCTTCTTGTTTCCATGTACGCGTCTGCCCAGACGAGGGTGTGTGACACGCTGCGGTACTTCGATCCCAATGCAGCAGAACGCGTGTACCTCAAAACGCTTCCGACGCAGTGGTTCGCCATCCGTTTCACCCCGCAGAGCCATGTCTACACTGTCGACACAGCGTACGTCTCATTCGGCATCAATCGAACACCTCCTTCATCGATGGTTACGGATACGATTCACGTACGCGTGTATGCCAATGGTTCCGCGTTGACGAGTGTGATCGATCAGGTGCGTGCGGCAATCCCACCGACGCTGACCGGACAGATCCCGGATGCATATTGGATCATGGAGTTCGATCTCGACGGCATCATCCCGAACAATCCCGCAGGAAACGACTTCTGGCTCGCGTGGCGGATCCTGGGTCCCTCAACGAATCTTGCCCGCATTCGGCTCAAGACGCCGGCTCTGAATCCCCAGCGCTCCTTCGTGCTGAATGCAAGCAACGTCCCGAGCTCGCTCCCCGCTCTGATCTACGCGCAGGTGCGCGATACATGTGATCTCTGGGCCGAAACGACGGTGTGCTATCCCCTCGGCGTACCCGTCGAGTTGTCGGAGTTCTCCGTTGCATACTCGGTTGCCGGAGCCGAGCTCACGTGGCAGACAGCGTCGGAGTCAGGCAATGCAGGTTTCCATGTGGAGCGCAGCGCCGTGGTCAGTGACGACGAGAAACTCACGTTGTGGGAGACGATCGGTTTTGTGCCGGGGAATGGCACCACGCAGCAATCCACGTCGTACCGCTATGTGGACGCGCTCGGTCACTTCCGGGGCAATGACAACGGCGTGGTCAAGTACCGCCTCAAGCAGGTGGATTTCGACGGCACCCATTCCTATTCGCCAGTACGCGTGCTGCGCATTCCGTCCGTTTCGGAAGGCATGACGCTCGACGCCATCTACCCGCAGCCTGTGGTGCGCGGCACAGCAGCATCGATCAGTTTCACTCTTGTGCGTGAGGATGTCGCACGAGTAAGCCTCCACGATGCGACGGGTCGGATCGTGCGCGTTCTCCACGATGCGATGGCGTCTGCCGGTTCGCATGCCATCCAACTGGACTTGCCATCCCTCACATCCGGCATTTACTACTGTACGCTCGAGAGCAATGGAACGCGACTTGTCCGTCGGTTCTCGGTTCTTCCGTAGCTTCCCCCGGTACCTTCCTCTTGCAGGACTCGGCGCAGCGGCTCTCGCACTGCGCCTGGTCCTGATTGCGCAGATCGCCGGGCTTCCCGTCTTTCACGCTCGATTTTCCGACACACGCATCTACTTCGACATGGCAGCGCGACTGCTCGATGGCACGAGCAGCGAGCGGGCGTTTTTCATGTCGCCGCTCTATCCAGTCGTGATTGCCGGTGTGCAGTCCCTCGTTGGAGACCCGGCGCTTGTCCTCCGCCTGCTGCAGGCACTTGCCGGTGCGACGACCGTCGTACTCGTCCAGCGCATCGGTCAGCGCATGGTTGGTGCAGGCGCGGGATGGATCGCAGCGACATGGGCTGCCGTCCATCCGATCCTCCTCTGGCATGATGCAAGTCTGCTCAGCGAATCCCTTCTGACACTGCTGGCCGCGTTCGCCTTCCTGCTCATGCTGCAGGCACGGGACCATACCACCGTACGGCGCATGAATGTGCTGGGTGTCGTCTCGGGACTTCTCGTCATCGGCCGTTCGACATTTGTCCTCCTTCCGCTGCTTGTCGTCGCAGTCGCATTGTGGGACCACCGACGTTCGGCGGCATTGCCCGCCGCATCTCCCGCTCGAGGCACCGGATCGTTGCGTCCGTTGCTGTTGATGGTGGCGGTGTTTCTCGTGACCATCCTCCCGGTCACCCTTCACAATCTTGCGGCGGAGGGACGTCTGATCCCAGTCGTATCATCGCTGGGATTCAATCTATACGCAGGAAACAACGCCTCATGCGATGGTGGCTACACGGTGCCGGAGCGCATCGATCTGGTCGACGATCCCGGTGGTCGATTCCACGCCGAGCTGGCGACAGGACGGAGCCTCCGTTCCGACGAGGTCAGTGCGTTCTGGTTTGATCGGGCGACGACCTGGATCACGTCGCAGCCCGGTGCCTGGTTGAGACTGCTGGCACGAAAGTCCTTGCTGCTTCTTCGTGCGGACGAGATCGAGCAGATCGGTTTCGGGGTCGGGTTCATCCGTCATGCGTACGCGACCGTGCTCGACCTGCCGCTGCCGGGCTTTCTGCTGCTGCTTCCGCTGGGAGCGGGCGGCATCGCACTCGCGCTCGGCGCACGTGTGCGTCATGCCGGGATGTTCGCACTCCTCCTTCTGCTCGCATCGGCATCCATCATCCTCTTCTTTGTCAATGGCCGCTTCCGCCTGCCGATCACGCCGCTGCTGCTGGTGTTTGCCGGGCATGCGCTGGTGGAGGGCCTGCGACTGATCCGAGTGGGCGAGCTGCGACGGCTGGCGGTTCCCGCGATCTGTGCGTTCTCGGTGCTGTTGCTCTCGACGGTCGCGCAGCCCGCGCTGTCGGAGACCTTCGAGCTCGAGTATACGCGACTGGGGCAGATGGCCTTCGACCGGGGTGACTACGACGAGTCTGCGCGACTCTTCGAACACTCGTTGCGCGAGAAGGAGACGGTCGATGCGCTGGTCAATCTCGGCAATGCGCATGCTGTGCGGGGCCGTGCGGGAGAGGCGGGTGCCGCATATGACAGGGCGCTCTCACGTGATCCCCATTCGCATCGGGCGCTGTTCAACCTCGGCAATCTCGCGATGCAGTCGGGCAACGAGCGTGCAGCGTTCACGTTGTGGTCGCGTGCGCTGGCCTCCAACGGTACCTTCGCACCGGCGCACAGGAATCTGGGCTTGCTACTCGTGCGCAGCGGTCGCATCGAGGAGGGAAGGGCGCATCTGCGCAGCTTCCTCATGTATGAGCGCGATGCACGGGCGCGGGCCGACATTGCGCGCGATCTCCGCACGCTCGAATCCCTCAAATGATGGTGTGATCTGATGAATGGAAACGGGCGGTACGCATGATGCGCACCGCCCGTCGTGCTTGGGGGGGGATGGATCAGGGCCGCTCGCCGTCGTTGCGCGTGGTGTCAGCGGGGTCGGCCTCCGGCTGCGCGGCTTCGGGCTGTTCGGCATCGGGGATGCCGGAATCATCCATCGGGATGTTCTCCAGCAGCGTGTAGGGGTGTGGCGGGAGGTTGAGAACCTCGTCGGCGAAATGGCTGACCAGGTAGGAGACGATGTCCTTGACCGACACGACACCGACGGGCTGGAAGTCGTGGTTGACAACAGGGATGTGGCGGTAGCCGCCGAGATCCATGAAGTTCAGCGCGTAGGCGATGGTGTCTTCCTCGTTGAGCGCGTGGGGATTGATGGTCATCACTTCGGTGATGGGTGTCGTCTTCAGGTCGAAGGAGGCGCCGAGGATCTTCTTCAGCACATCGCGTTCGGTGAAGATGCCGAGCAGACGGCTGCGGCTGGTCACGAGCACGCAGCCGATGCGCTTGGTCTGCATCATGTGGATGGCGTCGGCGATCGGCATGTCGATGGGGACCGTGATGGCCGGCTTCATCAGCGTGCGCAGGGGTCGCCGCAGGTCGTTGACGTCGATGACGGGAAGGAGTTCATCGCCGCTACCGGCGTTCTGGCTGAACTCGTTGTCCTGATTGTCGTGCATGTATGAAACCTTCTGTGTGACGGATGCGCTGTTGAAGGTGCGTTATTCGAGTGGACCGATGGCCTGTTCGACTCTGTCGAGAATGATGTCGCGACGAACGAGATCAGCGGTGCGCATGAGATCTTCGTGCAGGAAACGATCCTCGCCCAGATGTGGCACGACCTCGCGGATCGCCGCATGCGCGGGCGCGGTGCCGTGTCCGTAGCGCTTCGGTGCGTGGAAGTCGAGCGCCTGGGCGGCAGTGAGAAACTCAACCGCGATCACATGCTCGACGTTTGCGAGAATCTGCAGGGCCTTGCGTGCCCCGATCGAGCCCATGCTGTTGTGATCCTCCTGGTTGGCGGAGGTGGGGATGGAATCCACGCTCGCGGGATGTGCGAGCACCTTGTTTTCGGAGACGAGGGATGCTGCTGTGTACTGGGCGATCATCAGTCCCGAGTGCAGACCGCCCTGTTCTGTGAGGAAGCGGGGCAAGCCGCTGAGCTTTCCGTTGACCATGCGCTCGATGCGGCGCTCGCTGATGTTGGCGAGTTCACTGAGTGCGATGCCGAGAAAATCCGCAGCCAGCGCGACCGGCTGGCCATGGAAGTTGCCGCCCTCGATGAGTTCACCGGATTCGGCAAAGATCAGGGGATTGTCGGTGGCGCTGTTGACTTCGGTGGCGAGCACGCCGGCCACGTAGCCGATTGCATCGCGCGAGGCACCGTGCACCTGGGGCATGCAGCGAAGGGAGTAGGCGTCCTGCACGGCGTCGTGCTGCGTGCGATGGCTTTCGCGTACCTCGCTGGCTGCGAGCAGGCGGAGGATGTTGCGTGCCACGCGCTGCTGGCCGGGATGGGGACGCACGGCGTGGAGCAGGGGATTGCAGGCGCGGTCGGTGCCGAGCAATGCCTCGAGACTCATGGTGCCGGAGATGTCTACCTGCCGCACCAGAGACAGCGCGCGGGCGGTAGCGTACGACAGACAGGAACTCATCATCTGCGTGCCGTTGATGAGCGCGAGTCCCTCCTTCGCACCCAGCTCGACAGGGGCGATGCCAGCCTCTGCGAGAGCATCGGCTGCGGGCATGCCTGCGGCATCATCGCCCTTCCAGCAGCGTCCCTCGCCCATCATCGTCGTGACCAGATGCGCCAGCTGCACGAGATCTCCGCTGGAGCCCACCGATCCCTGCGAGGGGATGACCGGGAGCACGTCGGCATTGAGCATGTCGAGCAGTGTCTGCACGGTTTCCACACGGATGCCGCTGAAGCCCTTCACGAGCGCATTGGCGCGCAGCAGCATGAGCGTACGGGTCAGTTCGCGCGTGAGCGGAGCACCGCAGCCGACGGCATGGCTGAGGATGAGGTTGCGCTGCAATTCGCCGAGGTGTTCGCGCGAGATGGAGACATTGCTGAATTCACCGAAGCCGGTGGTCACACCGTACATGACGCGACCTGTGGCTACCCATTCCTCGACGAGCCGGCGCGAGGCCAGCATGTCGGGAATGCATGATTCGGCAATCGACACGCGGACACCGCCATGCGCAACCTCCATGATCTGCTGGAGGGTGAGCGAGCGTCCGTCGATTGTAAGGATATGCATGCGAAAAAGGAGGAACGACTCTGATGAGATATGTTTCAGCAAACTACGAAGGGTGCCGGCCAGAAACAACCGCATGGATTTGCGACGGTCCGGATTGGAAATGGGTGGGAGGGGCAGTACTTTTCACGTTTGTCCGGAGGGATTTTTTTGCCCCTTCCGCGTGTTGTAGACCAGACGAGACTATCGATCCACTCTGCCCCGGAGCACCCGTACATGGCCAAGACCACCGTCCCCGCCGCACCCGCAGCTTCCGCACCGAACGTCGCCGACACGCACGATGTCGGGACCTTCCATATCGACATTCCAAAGGATGTGCCGTTTTCCCCTGATCAGCTCAAGAGCGTGCTGCGCAACATGATGCTCGCGCGACGCCTCGATCAGAAGATGCTGATGCTGCTCAAGCAGGGCAAAAGCTTCTTCCATATCGGCGGTTCGGGCCACGAGGCGGCACAGCTTGCGGCGGCGCATGCGTTTACACCGGGCAGGGACTGGTCGTACCCCTACTACCGCGATCTGTCGTATATGCTCGGCATGGGCATGACCGCCGACCAGATCATGATCAACTTCCTCGCCCGCGAGGGTGATGTGAACAGCGGCGGCCGGCAGATGCCGCAGCACTACGGCATGAAGAGCGCCCGCGTCGTGTCGCAGTCGTCGCCCACGGGAACCCAGTACCTGCACGCTGTCGGGACGGCACTCGGTGCGAAAATTGCCGGTGTGGACGAGGTCGTCTACGTCAGTTCAGGCGAAGGAACCACGAGCCAGGGTGACTTCCACGAGGCGCTCAACTGGGCCAGCCGCGAGAAGCTTCCGGTGATCTTCTGTGTGCAGGACAACAAGTATGCGATCAGCGTGCACCTGTCGCAGCAGACCGGTGGTTCGGTCTACGACATGGTCAACGGCTATGTCAATCTCGATCGCGTCGAGGTCGACGGCACGAACTTCTTCGAAACCCATGCCGCCTTCGCCAAGGCCGTCGAACGCGCCCGTCGCGGCGATGGTCCCACGGTCGTCGTCACCGATGTCGTGCGCCTGCTCGCGCATTCCAGTTCCGACGATCAGACCAAGTACCGCACGAAGGAGGAACTCGAACTCGACCGTCAGCGCGACCCCATCAACCGCCTCTCGGAGGCCATGGTCACACGCGGCATGCTCACGTGGGACGAGGTCGAGGCCATGCGCGCTGCGGTGCTCGCCGAGGTCGATGCCGCCGCCGATGCGGCCGAAGCCCTGCCCCTGCCAGATCCCTCGACCGCAATGCACTACCTCTTCAGTCCCACGCCCCCGGCGCTCGCCTACGCCACCACGCCGCCCGACGGCAAGAAGGTCGTCCTGGTCGACGCGATCAACCATGCCCTGCATGAGGAGATGACGCACAACGGGAAGATCGTCGTGTTCGGGCAGGATGTGGAGGATGGCAAGGGAGGCGTGTTCACGGCGACCAAGGGCCTGTCTACGAAGTTCGGACGCACCCGGTGCTTCAATTCGCCTCTTGCGGAATCCTCGATTGTCGGAACCGCAGTGGGTCTCGCGGTGCGAGGACTCAAGCCCGTCGTGGAGATCCAGTTCGGCGACTACATCTGGACCGCGATGATGCATATCCGCAACGAAGTCGCGACAATGCGCTACCGTTCCAACAATGAATGGACGGCGAACGTCGTGATCCGCGTGCCCGTCGGCGGTTACATCCATGGTGCGTTGTACCACAGCCAGAACATCGAAGGGTATTTCACTCACATCCCGGGCCTCTACGTCGCCTATCCATCGACTGCGGCAGATGCGAAGGGACTGCTCAAGTCCGCCTGCCGCATGGACGATCCCGTCCTCTTCCTCGAACACAAGGGCATCTACCGGCAGAGTTTCGCGACCTCGCTCGAACCGGGTGAGGACTGGCTGCTGCCCTTCGGAAAGGCCAGCGTGCGCCGCGAGGGACGCGATGTGACGGTTGTGACCTGGGGGGCGATCGTGGCCAAGGCACTTGAGGCGGCACGCGTGCTCGACAAGGAGGGCATCTCGGTCGAGGTCATCGACCTGCGCACCCTCGTGCCGCTCGACATGGAGACCGTGCTCGCCTCCGTGCGCAAGACCAGCAAGGTGCTCGTCGCGCATGAAGACAACCTTACCGGAGGCTTCGGCGGCGAAGTGGCTGCGCGCATTGCGGCCGAGGCGTTCGAGCATCTGGACGCGCCGATCCGCCGCCTCGGCGCCAGGGACTGCCATGTGCCCTACAGTTGGAGTCTCGAAGGAGAGATCCTGCCGCAGGACAAGGACGTGATCGAGGCGGTGCGCAATCTTGCCGCGTATTGAATTCAACCAAGGATAGAGCGATGACGATCGAAGTACAGATGCCCAAGATGGGCGAGAGCATCACCGAGGGACGCATTCTCAAGTGGCACAAGCAGCCGGGCGATGCGGTCGACCGTGATGAGACCATTCTCGACATCGCGACCGACAAAGTCGACACCGAGGTGCCGAGTCCCGCCGCCGGCATCATCACGCAACTCCTGGCCGCCGAGGGCGACACCGTCGAAGTCGGTGCCGTGGTCGCGTACATTGAAACCGATGCCGCGGCAGCTGCGGATGCGGTGGCGGCAGCACCTGCCTCCACGCCTGCGAAGGCTGCGGGAAGCGATGCACCCGTGTCGGCGGCGGTGGCTTCCGATGGGAGCATCGTCGAGTACCGGGCGCCGGTCGGCACGGCTGACGATGGAGCAGCCGAACCTGTCCCCGCAGCCGTGGCATCCGACGAGGATCTGGAAGGACGCTTCTTCTCCCCGGTGGTGCTGCGCATCGCAGCCGAACGTGGCGTATCGATGCAGCAGCTTGCTGCGATCAACGGTACGGGTTCGCGCGGACGCGTGACCAAGGCCGACCTGCTTGCATGGCTCGAACAGGGTGGTGCATCCAGGACCGCAGCGGCAGCGCAGGGGGCTTCCCCTGCGATGCCGGCGGCGACCGTGCAGGCAGCCGCGCCCATGGCCGCCCCCGTGCCGGTGGCGGTGGGGCAGGGCGTCGAAGTGATCCCCATGGACAACATGCGCCGGCTGATGGCCGAGCACATGGTGCGCAGCAAGCAGATTTCGCCGCACGTGGCGCTGGTGTCGGAGGCCGATCTGACGAAGGTGGTGGCCTTCCGCGATCGCAACGCAACGGCGTTCAAGGCGCGCGAGGGATTCTCGCTGACCTTCATGCCGTTCATCGCCGATGCGACCGTGCGCGCGATAAAGGACTTCCCCCTCCTGAATGCCTCGATCGACGGGTCAAACATCCTCGTCAAGCGCTTCGTGAACCTCGGCGTGGCCGTGGCGCTCGAGCATGGCGGACTGATCGTGCCGGTGGTGCGCGGTGCCGACGCCCTCAATCCCGTCGGCCTCGCCCGCGGCATCTACGACGTCGCCTCGCGGGCGCGTGCGCGCAAACTCCAGCCCGAGGAGATCCAGGACGGCACGTTCACGATTACCAACTTCGGGGTGTTCGGCAATGTGATGGGCATCCCCATCATCAATCAGCCGCAGGTCGCGATTCTCGGCGTGGGTGCACTCGTCAAGAAGCCCGTCGTCATCGAGCGCGACGGCGAGGATGTGATCGCCATCCGTCAGATGGTCCAGATCTCGCTCTCGTTCGACCACCGTCTGGTGGATGGCGCGCTCGGCGGCCAGTTCCTCCAGCGCATCGTGCAGTATCTCGAGCAGTTCGACCTGCAGTCGATCTGACATGACTCCCATCGACATCGAACTCCCCGCCACGCCCGCCGCGCGTGAGAAGCGTCCCGACTGGCTGAAGATCCGCGTGCCCCTCGGCACGAAATTCTCGGAGCTGCGGCACATCATGGACGCGCAGCGGCTCAACACCGTCTGCGAGGATGCGCGCTGCCCGAACATGGCCGAATGCTGGAATCGCGGCACGGCCACGTTCATGATTCTGGGGGATGTCTGCACGCGCTCGTGCGGATTCTGCGCGGTGAAGACAGGGCGACCGCCCACGCTCGACCTCGACGAGCCGCGCCGCGTTGCGGAAGCCGTGCGTGCGATGAATTTGCGGCATGCCGTGGTCACCTCCGTGAATCGCGACGAACTACCCGATGGGGGATCGGGTGTGTTCGCCGCCACGATCCGCGCCATTCGGGATGCCGTGCCCGGTTGCCGCGTCGAAGTCCTGATTCCTGATTTTCAGGGACATGCCGAGCAGATCCAGACCATCATCGATGCGCGGCCCGACATCCTGAACCACAACACCGAGACCGTGCCGCGGCTCTACCGTACGGTGCGGCCGCAGGCGAAGTACCAGCGCACGCTCGACCTGCTTGCGATGTGCAAGCGGCAGTCGCTCGTGACCAAGACCGGCATCATGGTCGGACTCGGCGAGGAGGAGGAGGAGATCGTCGCGGTCATGCGTGACCTGCGCGCGGTCGATGTCGACATCATGACCATCGGGCAGTACCTCCAGCCCACGCGCGATCACCTACCGGTCGCGCGCTACGCACATCCCGACGACTTCGCGCGATGGAAACACATCGGACTCGAGCTCGGCTTCCGTCATGTGGAGTCGGGTCCGCTCGTGCGCTCGAGTTACCACGCCGACGAGCAGCACGGCGAGGCCGAGTGACGGCGTCGTCCCGCATCGATCCTCAGCACGACGACGCCGCCCGCTGGGCGGCGTCGCTCGTTTCGATCATCCTCCCGACGTGGAACCGGGCCGCTGTGCTCGAACGCGCGATCGACTCGGTGCGCGCACAGACGCACGAGGCATGGGAGCTGATCGTCGAGGACGATGGGTCCGACGACGAGACGTCCGCACTGCTCGTACGGCTGTCGGCCGAGGAACCGCGTCTGGTGCTGTGCGGCCATGATCGGTGGGGTCCCGGCGCCAGCCGCAATCACGGATTGACCCATGCACGCGGCGTGTACGTCACGTACCTGGATTCCGACGACGAGTATCTGCCTGCACACCTCGCACTGCGGGTGGCGTGGATGGAAGCGCATCCCGACGTCGATCTCGTGCATGGCGGCGTGGTGGTGGTGGGTCCCCCGGGCAGCGACACCGTTGCCGACGTGCGCGACCAGCGCCGGCGCATCGCGATCGCCGACTGCGCCGTGGGCGGCACCTTCTTCGCGCGTGCGGCGCTCTTGCGGGCGCACGGGCGGTGGACCGACGACTACGGCGAGGACTACCGTCTTCTGCACGCCCTCGAGCCGCATGCCCGCATCGTCCGCGTCGACTTTGCGACCTACCTGTACCACCGCGACGGCGCTCCCACCCGCTGCGACTGCGCCTCCGGGAACTACCTTTGAAATCGCACGGGCATTTCGTAGCGTGCGGCACTGCAATCGAGTGAACACATGCGCTGGCGCTTCAAGACCTCCCATTTCAAGATCTATCTCGGAATCATCGCGATCGGGATCATTGCGGGACTCCAATTCTACACCTCGCAGCTCGTTCAGACACTGCAGGAAAAGGAACACCGGTACGCCGACCTCTACGTCAAGGCGATCGAATACATCGGAAGCGACCAGGCCGCCGACAATCCCGATCTGACGCTCATCACCGAGGAGATCATCAACAAGATCGACTTTCCGGTGATCGTCACGACCAGCGACAGCATCATCTCTGCGCACAAGAACATCGAGTACGACAGCAGTCTCAGCGCACAGGAACTCGATGCCCTGCTGCTGCGCGAGCGCGATGCAATGGCTGAAGAGAATCCCCCGCTCGTGCTCAAGGTCGGTGACGACATCCTCCAGTACGTGTATTACGGAGAGTCGAAGACCGTTCGCCTGCTGCGTGTGCTGCCGCTCTACGAGCTGCTCGTCGCTGCGATGTTCATCCTTCTCGGATACCAGGGCTTCACCTACTTCAAGCGGCATGAGCAGGCGAACATCTGGGTCGGCATGTCGAAGGAGACCGCCCATCAGCTCGGCACGCCGATCATGAGCCTCCTGGGATGGCTCGAACTGCTCCGCGCGCAAAAGGACAACCCCGTCTCGGTCGCCTCCATCGTCGACGACATGGAGAACGATGTGCAGCGGCTCAACCGTATCGCGCAGCGGTTCTCGAAGATCGGATCGCGTCCCGAACTGACACGGCTCGACATCACCGAGACCGTCGCCAAGGCAGTGGAGTACTATCGTCGGCGTCTCCCGCAGATGGGACGAAAGATCGACATCGCAGTACAGGGTGAGGGTCCCCTCTACGTGCGTTACAATGCCGAACTCTTCGAGTGGGTGCTGGAGAACCTCATACGCAATGCTGTTGACGCGATCGAGGGTCCCGTTGGACGCATCGACTTCCATCTGCGCGCCTCGGGGACCTCGGCGTTCATCGACGTGACCGATTCCGGACGCGGCATTGACAAGCGCGTGCGCAAGGACATCTTCCGTCCCGGTTTCAGCACGAAGAAGCGGGGGTGGGGACTCGGTCTCAGCCTCTCGCGCCGCATCGTCGAAGACTACCACGGCGGCAAGATCGGCGTGCTGCACTCCGACACGAAGCGCGGCACGACCTTCCGCATCCGCCTGCCGCTCGGCGCATCCTCCTGACACCTTCGAAAGGATCCACGCATGCCTCTTCTCTCCTCCGACGACGTGCAGCAACGCTGTGCCGCGCTGCCCTGCTGGTCCGTTGACGGCGACGCCATTTGCAGGACCTTCGTGTGTGCGAGCTTCCACCACGCGATCGGATTCGTGGTGCAGATCGCCATGCTGGCCGAGGTTGCCGACCATCACCCCGACATCGACATCCGCTACAACACGGTGCACATCGTGCTGTCGACCCACAGTGCGGGCGGCGTCACCGAAAAGGACTTCGCACTTGCCGCACAGATCGACGCGCTGGTCTGAATCTTCGCTGTCAACGTGGGATCTGTTGCACACCAACCACGACACCCTGACCCGCAGGGTGGTGGTACAGCGCCAGGTATTGCAAAAAATCCGATCGAGTACTCCGAATTTTGTGGCATCGTACCCATGTGTTTCGTATCATCCCCAATCTCCAGTTTTGAAGTGACGCGATTCGACCGCGTTGAAGGATTGTTCCTATGCATGATTGACGTGCGAGCGGCCTGGCCGCATTCACGAAACATATATTCCTTCAGGAGAGTCACATGAGTTCACCTCCCCGAGTCACACCCCGCCGTGCCGGATCCTGGCACACAATGTGTCCCCCCCC
>JAEYUG010000016.1 GCA_023432805.1 Bacteroidota bacterium
CAACGGTACGGACCTCGCAGGAAGGTCTACGGGATCAACGACATCGTGGAACTCAAACATCGTGTGACGCTGCATGCAACGAGCAAGAATTAATCATGTAGCGGACATTCTGCCTGAACACTGCCGCTGGGGGTGGCGCATGAGATGGTGGAGTACGAGGTCGATGAGGAGGCGCTCGATGCGGTGTCGGTGGCCCGGAAGATCGGGGCCGACGCCGACGGGGTGTTCAAGACGCTGGTGGCGCGGGGCGACAAGACGGGAGTGGTGGTGTTCTGCATCCCGGGTCCCGCCGAACTGCACCTGAAGAAGGCCGCTGCCGCGAGCGGCAACAAGAGTCTTGAGATGGTGAAGGCGAAGGAGCTGCTGCCGCTGACGGGCTACATCCGCGGGGGCTGTTCGCCGGTGGGGATGAAGAAGGAGTATCCGACGTACATCGATGAAACGGCGCAGCTGTTTGTGCGCATCCACGTGAGCGCGGGCGTGCGCGGCATGCAGCTTCTGATCGCTCTCGACGATCTCCTGCGCGCCGTGGGCGCCTCCTACGCCGACGTCATCTGAGAACAGATCAGGCGCAATGCGGGAGCACTGCGCCTGGTGAGCACGGAAGGTGCGGGGTGGATCAGTGCACGTGCACGAGTTGGATGCGGAAGGTGAGGGCCTTCCCGGCGAGGGGATGGTTGGCGTCGAGCACGATATGCGAGTCGGTCACCTCGGTGATGGCTACACCGATCTGGCTTCCGTCGTCCTGATGCAGCGTGAGCTCCATGCCGATCTCGGGAACGATGTCGGGGGGAATATCGCTGCGATCGGCACGAATCACGAACTGCTCGCTGTACTCGCCGTAGGCATCGGCAGGCGCCAGGGTCACCGTGGTTTCGTCGCCTTCACGCATGCCGAGCACAGCACTGTCGAATCCGGGGATCACCTGCCCCGATCCCACCTGGAAATGCAGGGGGTCGCGTCCCTCTGAAGAATCGAACACCGTTCCGTCGTCGAGTGTCCCTGTATAATGCACGGCGACCGTATCGCCCTTCTTGACTGTGCTCACGTGCAACTCCTTTTCCAGAGGAAGTGATGGGATGCGAAAACCTGAACGTGCAACCTAGGCAGAGACACAGCGGAAACAAAGGCTTCCCACGGAATTCAGCGGGTGCAACGCGCTGCAGGTATATTGGCATGACATCGATGTTCATTCAAAGGCAAGGCAGCCATGGCATCCCCCATCCGCATCCTGATTCTCTCGCTGTTCATCGTGGCGGGCGCACACGCGCAGCAGGCGACGGGCTACTACACCGGCACGATCGGCACGCTGCCGATCACGATGACGCTGCGCATCGGCGAAACCACGAGCGGCACGTACATGTACGTCTCGAAGGGACTCCCGATCGTGCTCGAGGGAGTGCGGCGCGGAGAGGAACTCGTGCTGACGGAAACGGATCCAGACAACGGCAGGGTATCGGGGACGTTCACGGTGCGGGCCGCGGCGCCGTATGCCGCGATCACCGGCACGTGGCGCGACGCCGGGGGGAAGCGGTCGCTGCCGATCACGCTTGCGCGCGTCGCCGTCATGCGCGAGCGCGTGAATGCACAGGAAGATGCGTACCATTTCAGCTATGAGTATCCGGCATTCGATGCGACGGTCGTGCCGGCAGCAGCGGCACTGGCCGATACGCTGCGCGCCTGGTGCGAGCCGTTTCTGACGGAGTTCCTGCCCGAGGACGAGGAGGTCGAGCGCCTGCGTGAAGAAGGCATCGGCGGGTACGAAGGCAGCATCACCTGCCAGGTCCATTACGTTTCTCCCACGATCGTCAGCATGATGCTGCATGTGTATGGATTCACGGGTGGGGCGCATGGATGGGTGGGATACCGTCCCATGACCGTGGATGTGTCACGCAGTGCAGTGCGGCACGTGGGGCTGGAGGAGTTCTTCCGTCGGGGCAGCGCCTGGCGCGAGACGCTCTCGAAGATGTGCATCGCCGACCTGCGACGGCAGGAGGCGCAGTGGGTGCTCGACGGCGAGCTGACGGAGAAGGACGAACTGCTCGGCGTGTT
Source organism: Bacteroidota bacterium (assembly GCA_023432805.1). GTDB lineage: Bacteria > Bacteroidota > Ignavibacteria > SZUA-365 > SZUA-365 > JAEYUG01. The sequence continues at coordinate 2,053 of JAEYUG010000016.1, forward strand.
CGCGGTGTCGCCGGCGGCGCTGCACTTCGTCTATGCGCCATATGTGGCGGGGTCGTGGGCGGAGGGCACGTACACCGTGAGCATCCCGTGGAAGAAGGTCGAGGCGCTGCTTGATCCCGCAGGACCTGCGCGCCTGGTGCGGGGGACGAAGTAGCAGGTCGGGTAGCGGCGGTCAGAACGAGCGGGCGGCGGCCATCGCGCTCGACCAGGCCCACTGGAAATTGAATCCCCCGAGCATGCCGGTCACATCGACGACCTCGCCGATGAAGTACAATCCCGGTACAAGCGTCGACTCCATCGTCTTCGACGACAACTGCGCGGTGTCGACACCGCCGGCGGTGACCTCCGCGGTGCGGTAGCCCTCGGTGCCCGCGGGCGTGATGCGCCATGCGTGCAGCGCCTTGGCGAAGTTGTCGATGTCGGTCGAGGTCCATCGCGCGGGACTTCCGACGGGCGCCTGCGCGGCGCACCATTGCTCGGCGATGCGGCGCGGCAGCATCCCCGCAAGCAATCCCGCAGCATCGCGCGCTGCGGCACGACGTTCGCGAACGAGTGTGCCGGTGTCGATGCCGGGAAGCAGGTCGATGTGGATGTCGGTGCCGGGGGACCAGTGCAGCGAGGATTGCAGCACGGCGGGACCGCTCAGTCCGCGGTGGGTGAACAGCAGCGCATCGTGGAAGCTGTGCTCGCCGACAGTGACGATCGCGTCGCACGACACACCGGCGAGGGCGGCGTAGTGCGCGCGGTCTGCCTCGCGCCAGGTATAGGGCACGAGTGCCGCGCGGGGACTGACGATCGCGTGGCCGAAGGTCTCGGCGATGCGATATCCGAGGGGAGTGGCGCCGAGGGTGGGTATCGAGAGTCCGCCGGTCGCGACGACGAGGCGCGGTGCAGTCCAGGTGCCGCGGCTGGTCTCGAGGGTGAATCCCGTGTCAGGCGTATGGACGAACGTCGGGTGGGTGGAAGCAGGCGTGCCGTCGATGCGCTCATGTGCGAGCACGTGCACGTCGCAATTCAGATGCAGCGCGGCGCCGGCAGTAGCGCAGTCGCCGGTGAGCATGTCGACGATCTGCTGCGCGCTTCCGTCGCAGAAGAGCTGTCCCGCAGACTTCTCATGCCAGGCGATGCCGTGTGCTTCGACAAGAGCGACGAAGTCGTGCGGTGTATAGCGCGCGAGGGCGCTGCGGCAGTAGTGCGCGTTGCGCGAGACGAAGTGATCATGCGTGGTGTGGAGGTTCGTGAAGTTGCAGCGTCCCCCGCCCGAGATGCGCACCTTCTGTGCCGGTGCGTCGGCATGGTCGATCACAACGACTGCGTGACCGTTGCGAGCCGCCTCGGCGGCGCAGAAGAGTCCCGCCGCACCAGCGCCGAGAACGAGAATGTCGGTTTGCATCTGTAGAAGCATGGATGAGATTCCGATGCAAGATGGGAAGAATTGCGTTGGCTTCGCGCATGAATACTGTTGCGAGCGTTTGTGACGAACCGATGCGGTTGCCATCAGTTCGGTGCAGCTGTATCTTTCAGGTGGAGACGCCCGACATGACGATTACAACGTATTCCCTGAAGAACATGGTGTGCGACCGGTGCATCCGTGTCGTGCGCGATGACTTTGAGCGCCTCGGCTATGATGTGCGGAGCATCCGACTCGGGGAGGTCGTGGTCGTGCCGCAGCGTGGTGCGGCGGGACCCGACGCCGTTCGTGCTCAACTGGAGGCAGATGGATTCGAACTGCTGGATGATCAGCGGGCGCGTCTTGTCGAGGAGGTTCGCACTGCGGTGCTTCGTCTCGTGCGCGACGCCACGGCCGTGCGCGAGAAGGGGATGAAGCACTCGGAATGGATCGAGCGGGAGACCGGTCATGACTATGCGACGCTGAGCGCCCTGTTTTCCGCGACGCAGGGGATCACGATCGAACGGTACATCATTCTGCAGCGCATCGAGCGTGCAAAGGAACTGCTGACGTATGGGGAAATGACGGTCAGTGAAATCGCCTGGAATCTCGGCTTCAGCAGCACGGCACATCTCTCGGCACAGTTCCGAAACGTGACCGGGACATCGCCGACACGCTACCGTGCACAGCATGGACATGACCGAGTTCCCCTTGACAAGGTGGGGATGCCGGACCGGTGATCAACCTGATGTGCCGTGCGAGGGAGCCGGGATCCGGTTCACTGCATGTGCCTCGCAGATGATGTAACATTTTCCGGAAATTCTGTAATGCCCCGCACTGCGGGGTTTTGCTTTTTGCAGCATGACGTTGAATCGGATGTGCCGACCTGCAGACGTCATCACGCTCATCACCACGGAGACTCCTCATGACCAGAATACATCTCACACTCGCAAACATGACCTGCAATCACTGCGTGATGTCCGTCCGCAAGGCGCTGGCAGCCATCGACCACCTGCAGGTCGAGGATGTGCGCATCGGGTCGGCCGACGTGGAGTACGACGATGCGGTACTACGCAAGGAAACGCTGATCGAGGTGTTGCGAAACGCCGGGTACCCGGTCGTCGAGATCTCACAATGACACAGACACTGACAGCCCCTGTCGAGGGCATGACCTGCGCGAGTTGCGTCAGGCGTGTCGAGGATGCGCTCGCGTCGATCGACGGCGTCGAACGTGCGACCGTCAATCTCGCCACGAACACCGCGCAGGTTGCCTATGACACTGCACGGGTCGATCCGGCCGCGATGCAGCGCGCCGTTGCGGATGCAGGGTATGCACTGCATCTACCGACGCGGGACGGGACGTCGGCGGCGACATCGGCATCATCGCGTGATGCCGGTGATGCGATCGAAGAGCAGACCCTGCGCGGCCTCATGCGAGATCTCCGCATGGCGCTCGTGTTCACGCTGCCCGTCATGGCACTGTCGATGCTGATGATGTGGGAGGAGTTCCTTCGCGTCTGGCCGCTGGACATGGGAGACAGCAACCGCCTGCTGCTCGTGTTGACGACGCCGGTACTGTTCCTCCCGGGACGTCGGTTCTTCGGTGGCTTCCTCGCTGCGTTGCGGCATCGCACCGCAGACATGAACACGCTAGTCGCCGTCGGCACGGGCGCGGCGTTCGCGTGGAGCGCTGCGGCAGTCCTCTTCCCTCATCTTCTGGGACTTCACGAGTCACATGCCGATGTGTACTTCGACACCTCGGCAACAATCATCACGCTGATTCTGCTCGGTAAGGTGCTTGAACATCGGGCGAAGCGACGCGCAGCGGGAGCGATTCGCGCACTCATGCATCTGCGTCCCGCCACTGCGCGCGTGCGCTCGACTGCAGGCGATGTGGATGTGCCCGTCGACGAGGTGCAGGTCGATGATCTGGTCATCGTGCGACCCGGTGAGCGGGTGCCGGTTGATGGCGATGTGCTCGAAGGCGACACCTGGGTTGACGAGTCGATGCTCACCGGCGAGAGTCTGCCGGTCGAGAAGCACGTGGGAGATCGTCTCACCGGGGGTACTGTGAACGGGACGGGTTCGGTCGTGCTGCGTGCGACAGCGGTGGGCGCGCAGACCCGGCTCGCACACATCATCCGCCTCGTCGAGGATGCACAGGGGTCGAAGGCTCCCGTGCAGGCCCTGGCAGATCGGATCGCGGCGGTGTTCGTGCCCGTGGTCATCGCAATTGCGCTGCTCACCTTCGCCGGATGGCTGATCTTCACAGATGCCGGAGCGGTGGCCGCGATGATGCACGCGATTGCCGTGTTGATCATTGCGTGCCCCTGTGCCCTCGGTCTGGCTACACCCGCCGCAGTGATGGCGGGCGTCGGCCGCGGCGCCGAGCTCGGCGTGCTCATTCGAAATGCCGAGAGCCTCGAACGGGCGCGCGGCATCACGGTCATGGCACTCGACAAAACGGGCACAATCACCGAAGGACGTCCCAGTGTCGAAGCCGTGCATGCGATCGACGGCGATGAGGCGGCACTGCTGCGGTGGACTGCCTCGGCCGAGTCCCGTTCGGAACATCCGATCGGCAGAGCGGTTGTCGCACATGCGCGTGCCGAGGGAATCGAGCTGAGCGATCCCGATTCCTTTGCTGCGATGCCCGGTGCGGGAGTGTATGCAACCGTCGGAAGCGACATCGTGACGGTCGGCAACGAGCGCATGCTCGCCGAGTGGGCCATCAGCGTGGCGCCGCTGCGCGAGGCCGCAGCGGAACATGCGGACGCAGGACGATCGGTCATGTACGTCGCCGTCAATGGACGACTGTCGGGATTGGTCGCCGTTGCCGACACCATGCGCGCAGAATCTCCGGCAGCCGTGGCGCGACTGCACGCGCGCGGCATCACCGTTGTCATGATGACGGGCGACAATGAAATCGCCGCTCGCGCGATCGCCGCACGAACCGGCATCGACCGTGTCATCGCAGGAGTGAGCCCCGAACAGAAGGCCGCACACGTCCGCGAGCTGCAGCAGGGTGGCAGTCTCGTCGCCATGGCCGGCGATGGAGTGAACGACGCGCCGGCGCTTGCGCAGGCCGATGTCTCGATCGCGATGGGAAGTGGTGCGGATGTGGCGATGGAAGCAGCCGACATCACCCTCGTGCATGGCGGACTCCCCGGCGTCGTCACGGCGATCGCCCTGTCGGAAGCCACCTTGCGCAAGATTCGTCAGAATCTCTTTTGGGCGTTCTTCTACAATGTGATCGGAATCCCGCTCGCCGCAGTGGGGGTGCTGAGTCCCATGATTGCAGCCGCGGCGATGGCCTTCAGCTCGGTGTCGGTGGTGTCGAATGCGCTGCTGCTTCGTCGCTTCCGCTGAGAAGGGGCGGCCTCAGGCCGACCGCTTCTGCGCCACATGATTCGTCGATGACGAACGAGGGCGTCCGTCCTCCTTTCATATATTGCGGCATTCGTTCATGATATCCGGAGCTTCCGATGGTTCGAATCGTCACCGTACTCTGTCTGGCGTTGCTCGCCGTTGCGACACCCGCATCCGCGCAGATCCTCACGCCCATTACCGCTCGCGAACCGCTTTCTCGTGTGATTTCTCAGGCGAAGACCGATCTCGGCGGCGACGCCGTGGTCACCAACGTCCTGTTCGCGCGACTCTCGTACCAGACGATTGCGCTGTCGATCGATCTGACGACCGGCAAGGCCACCGGGTGGGTCTACCGCGCCTACGCTCCCTCGATGGATACGAGCCAGATGTATGTGGCCGTGAGCCTGCCTGTGATCGGCGTGCAGATTGTGGCCGTCCCGCTCGACACCATCTCGCAGTTGATTCCGGGAAACGTCTCCACGGTCGGACTCGTCGAACCCTGGGTCGATTCTCCCGCCGCGATCGCAGGTTCGAAGAGCGGGGGAGCGGATGCCTTCCTCGCATCGAATCCCGGTGCGCAGCTGGCGATGGCGGCAGTCATCAACAATCCCGTCGCGAATCCACTCATCCCCCTCGGCGAATACTGGGTGCTGCGCTACGAAGCGAGCACGGATACGATGACTTGCCTTGTCTTCGCCGACTCCGGTTCGCCATTGCGTTGTATTTCGAGCAACGCTCCGCGCTTCATCTCCATACCCGTCACGATCGCCCGCGTCGACGAGCCGTACACGTATGACGCGGATGCGATCGGTTCACCGCCCCCCCTCTTTTCGCTGGCGAACCGTCCCGACGGTATGACCATCGATGAGGCCACGGGCGTGATCACGTGGACCCCCACCGCACAGCAGGTCGGCGTTGCCGACGTCATTGTGCGCGCACAGAACGCCGGCGGCTCGGTCGACCAGCCGTATTCCATCCAGGTGCAGCCCGGGGCTTCCGCACCGAGGATCCAGAGCACCCCGCCGGTCGAGGTGACTGCAGGCGACACGTACATGTATCAGGTGATCGCCTCGGGCGCGCCCACGCCGACATTTTCCCTCGAGACCGCTCCCCCGGGCATGGCAGTGGATGCGGGGCGCGGTGTCGTGATCTGGGTGCCCTCGCGCGCGCAAGCGGGCGTGCACGCGGTTGTGCTCAAGGCAGTGAATACGGTGGGATCGGACACACAATCGTGGGATGTCGCGGTCAATGCCGCGCCCCGCCTTGCGTTCATCCCGAATCAGACGGCGGAAGCCGGGCGTGTCTTCACGATGCGTGCGGGCGCCGACGGATATCCCGCACCGACATTTGCGTTACCGCTGGCCCCCGCAGGCATGACGATCGACGCCGACAGCGGCGTGGTGTCGTGGCAGCCCGCGACCGGAGACCTCGGCGTGCATCAGGTGCGTCTCGAAGCACGCAACAAGGCGGGCGTGCAGGAGCAGTCATTCACCATCACCGTCACCACGCCGACTGGTGTGGATGCCTTGCACACGTTGGGATTCCGAATTGTGTCGATGCATCCACAGCCCCTGCAGGCAGGTCTGCACACCGCACTCGCACTGACGTGGGAACAGGCTCGCCCTGCGTCGATGCGTCTGGTGGTGCGGGACCTGCTCGGTCGCTCGGTGCGTACAGTGGATGCGGGTCAACGAGCGGGCGGCATGCACTCGCTGCTGTGGGATCTGCATGACGCGTCGGGTGCGCCAGTGCCTGCCGGAGTGTATCACGCGCAGGTGGAAGTAGGGGGACGCAGCCGCATGCTGCCGATCGTCATCGTCCGGTGAGGCTCATGGGAGAAGCTCCCGGTATCAACGCACGATGAAGCATGTGTGACTCGTCGTCGGCAGCAAACACGAAGGCCGTTCCCCGACAGGGAACGGCCTTCGTGCTGCATGCGTACATGGTACCGCCATGCGTGTGCAGGGCGATGCGGGACTACTGCCGGATGAGCTTGCGGATCATAGTACGGTCGCCCGCGTGAATGTGCAGGAAGTACATGCCCGGCGTGAAGCTGCGCAGATCCAGCTCGCGACGGACGGTGGAAACGATACCTTCGTCGTGCACGAGGAGCTGCTGACCGAGCAGGTTCATCAACGTGAGCCGCACGCGCATCGGCGTGGCGAGGGTCATCTGCAGGACGGCCTGCCCCACATTGGGATCGGGATAGAGGTCATACCTGGTGATGACGGATTCGTCGTCAATGCCGACCAGCGTGAATGCGAATTGCGCGGATGTGGCCGAACAGCCGTTCGCGTCGGTGATGGTCACCGTGTAGACACCCGAACGGGTCGGGGTGTAGACGCGGCTGGTTGCTCCGGAAATCGGCGCTCCCGCCAGATGCCACTGGTAGGTGGTCGCCGGTGTCGACGCGAGGCTGCTCAGACCCACCTGCGCGATGATCGGCGGTGAGGGAAGCGGGTAGACCGTGACGTTGACGAAGGGTGACTCACCGCGGCACCCGGTCGAATTGGTGACACGCACGTTGTAGGTTCCGGCCTGCGTGACGGTCAGACGCCGTGTGCGTGCACCCGTGCTCCACTCGTAGGTGGCGTAGCCGGCACCTGCGTCGAGAACGACACTTCCGCCCTGGCAGAAGGAGAGGGGTCCGCCTGCCGTGATGACCGGCTCGGGTGGCGCAACGCGCGTGACGGTGACGTCGGCGGACGTCTGGCTGCAACCCAGCACGTTCTCGACGCGGACGCTGTAGGTTCCGCTCTCACGCACCGTGATGCGTCGGGTGCGCTGTCCGTTGGACCAGACATAGGAGATGTGATCTCCCGCATCCAGTACGACGCTGTCACCTGCACAGAAGGTCAGGGGACCCCCGGCGGTGATCGAGACCACGGGACGTGGATTGACGATGATTGTTCGTCCTGCCGCTGTGGCACCGCAGCCCAGTGTATCGGTGACGGTGACGGTATAGACGCCCGCGGTCTTGATGGTGATCATGCGGGTCCGCTGCCCCGAAGACCAGAGGTAGGCCTGATAGCCGCCGCCTGCATCGAGGGTGACACTGTCGCCCACACAGAAGGTCTCACTGCCCAATGGGACGATCACGGGTGTCGGTCGCGGATGCACGACCACGGTGCGTGGCGGCGTTGTTCCCGAACACCCGGCATTGGTCGTCACTGTGCAGGTATACGAACCGGCGCTGGCAACGGTGATGGAACGCGTGGTCGCACCATTGCTCCAGAGATAGGCAGCAAACCCGGCACCTGCATCGAGCCGAACCGAACCGCCCTCGCAGAAGCTGAGCGACCCCGTGACTGCAATGACAGGTGTGGGATTGGGATTGAACGTGACCACTGTCGGTGCGGATGCGTTGCTGCAGTTGAAACCATCGGTGACGGTCACACTATACGATCCACCCTGCGTGACGGTGATGCTGCGCGTGGTCGCTCCGTTGCTCCAGAGATAGGACGCGTATGCGTCATCCACCGAGAGGACGACGCGTTCGCCCTCGCAGAGTACGACGGGACCGGAGGCAGATACGGTCGGCGTCGGCAACGGGCGAACGGTCACGGTGTAGGGAAGTGAACGGGCGGGGCAGCCGACGAAGTTCGTCACATCGACGTAGTATGTGCCGGATGCGCGAACGGTGATGCTTGCAGTGCGTGCGCCTGTCGACCAGCGGATCGAAGCGAAACGGATCGAATCGACAGACAATGTCACGAAGCCACCCTCACAGAAGGAGAGCGGTCCGCTCAGCGATACGAGCGGTTCCGGCGCAGTTGCCACCCAGATCCGCACTTGCGGTGTGATGCCGGGGCACGGGGTGTTCATGTTGACCTGCACCTGATAGTCGCCGGTTGCGCCCACCTTGATACGGCGCGTCGTATCGCCTGTATTCCAGAGATACCCGCGATACATCAATGTCGGATCCGCATCGAGCCAGACGCTGTCGCCCGGACAGAGAATCGTCGGACCGAGCACCTCGATTTTCGCGAGCGCGGGTGTCGTCACACTGATGCGCAACGTATCCTTGCTGATGCAACCGAGTGCATCGGTGACGGTCAGCACATACGTCGTCGATTGGAACGGCGAGGCCATCGGATTCATCGCTGTCGAATCATTCAAACCGTAGCTCGGCGTCCAATGATACGCGTACGGCGGCATGCCGCCAGATGCCGGCGAACCGAGCATGATGCTGTCTGCGCGACAAATGAGGGTGTCCGATCCTGCGTTGATGATCGGCCAGGGTCGCACGAACACCGTCACTGTGTCGTATCCCTTGCAGCCCTTTGCGTCCGTCACCGTCAGCACGTAGGTGCGTGTCTGACGTGGCGTGGCGATCGGCTGCATGATGGTGGTCGACGACAGATCGACCGCGGGTGACCATGAATACCTGTAGGGTCCCGTCCCACCGGTCGCCGGACCACCAAGGAACAGACGCTCGACGCGGCATACCGTCGTGTCATTGCCGGCAAAGGCGATGGGCAACGGCTCCACCACGATCGTTATCGTGTCGGATGCCGTACAGCCGAGGGAATCGGTCACCGTCACCACATAGGTCGTGGTGGATGCAGGCTTGGCGAAGGTCACTGCCGCTGCAGGGGTGCCGAGACCGGTCGTCGGAAGCCAGCTGTACGTATAGGGACCCGATCCGCCGGTCGCATCATTACCGATCGTCAGGGAATCGCCGGCACAGATATACGTGTCCGCACCTGCATCGACCGCCAGACTGGAGACCTCGACAAACATCGAATCCACCGATGTGCAACCCTTGGAGTCGGTCACCTGCACGAAATACCGTGTTGAGACCGACGGGGCTGCCAGCGTCTGGGCACCGGTCGGATCATCGAGTCCGATCACGGGCGACCACTGATAGGTGTAGGGAGGCGCACCGCCGGTGGCGGGCTGCCCGATGACCGTGGAGGTGCGTCCGCAGATGAAGATCGAGTCCTGACCCGCATCGGCGATCGGGGGATTGTTGACGGTCACAGTCACGACATCGGTCACACTGAGGCTGTTCGCATCAGTGACGGTCAGCGTGTAGGTCGTGGTGACGAGGGGGTTGGCAATCGGATGTGCAATCGAGGTGTCGCTGAGTCCGGTCGAAGGTGTCCACGCGTACTGATACGGTGCCGTGCCGCACACGGCTGTGTCGCCGATCACCGTCCAACCGCCGAGACAGATCTCGACATCATCACCAGCCAGCGCCTTCAGCGCATTGTACACATGCACCACCACCGTATCGACCGACTGGCAGCCGCGCTGATCCACGACGGTCACGATGTACTGCTGCGTCGCACCCGGCGAAGCCAGCGGCGCTGCGATCGAGGTGCTGCTCAAACCTGTGGATGGTACCCACGTATAGGAAAGCGGCGCAATGCCGCCAGAGGCCGCGGTACCGATCACAATGCTGTCGCCCTGGCAGATCGAACGATCCGGTCCCGCATTCGCAGTGATGCGGTTCACCGTCACCAGCACGCTGTCGGTGAACGTGCAACCCTTCGCATCCGTTACCGTCACGAAATACCGCGTCGTCACAAGCGGTGTCGCAGTGGGAAGCGCGAGCGTGTCGTCATCGAGTGCGTAGTTCGGCGTCCATTGATATGCATAGGGCGGCGTCCCGAGTGTCGCCGAATCGCCGAGCATGATCGAGCTGCCGTAGCAGATCGTGTCGTTCGCACCTGCATCGACGAAGGGATTTGGGAAGACGCGTACGAGCACATCGTCGGAAGAGATGCAGCCGTTGGCATCCGTTACCGTTACGGTGTACAGCGTGGTGTTCAGCGGGGAAGCATCCGGCTGCGCGATCGTCGAATCACTCAGCCCGAGACCGGGCGTCCAGTCGTAGCGGAGCGGAAGCGTCCCCCCTGTTGTCGGGGCACCGATTGGTGTGGAGGACCCATGGCAGATGTCCAGATCCGGGCCCGCATCCGCGGTCATGACCGGCGAGATGTTCACGAGCATCGTATCGGACGTGCCCGTGCAGCCGATGCCGTCGGTGACGGTGACCCAGTAGGGACCGCCCGCACCGACCTTGATCGACTGCGTGGTTTCGGAGGTGGACCAGAGGTAGGATGCATAGCCAGGACCCGCATCGAGAGTCACCGAGTCGCCGGGGCACATGTTGATACTGCGGCTCATTGTGACGAGGGGCTTCACGTCGCAGATCTTCACGACAATGGCGTCGAAGCTTCCGGCCTTCGTGGACTGGAATGCGCCCGGGGTCGCCGGAAAATCGGTGCTGAACGTCCAGCCTGCCAGCAGGACGTTGCCACTGTACTGTGACGAGAGGCCGTAGACCGCATCGTCGCTGTTGCCTCCGAAATATGTGCCCCAGACCTGACGACCGGAGGAATCGAACTTGACGACGAAGGCGTCGGAAAGTCCCTGGCGCGTGCTCTGCAGCGCTCCGGCAGTGATGGGGAAATTCGGGCTGTAGGTCTGTCCTCCGATCGTGATGCGGCCGAGTGCATCGGCACCGGCGGCGAACGCCTCATCATTCAGCGCGCCCCCGAGATACGTCGCCCAGAGTCGTGTGCCGGTTGCGGAGTAGTGCACGACGAAGGCATCTTCGTTGCCCGCGGGGAAAGGCCGAAGTGCGTTGATGCTGGTCGGAAGATCGGCGCTGTGTGTGAGCCCCGTGATCGTGACGGCGCCTGCGGCATCGACCGCCACTGCGCGTGCGGCATCGTAGGAACTCCCGCCGAAGTACGTGCTCCACATCGCCGCTCCTGCGGAGGTGAGCTTGACGGCGTAGGCGTCGTTCGATCCGGCCAGCGCACTTTGCGAGGGATTCGGTGTCAGCGGGAAATTGTAGCTGAGCGTGGTGCCGGTGAAGACGACATTGCCCGCGGCGTCGTAGGAGATGTCTTCGCCGCTCTCTTCGTTTGCACCACCGTGGAAGGTGGACCAGACCAGCGATCCAGCTGGAGTGAAGCGCATGACGAAGGCGTCGGTGTAGCCGCCGAAGGTTGGCTGCACGACACCGGGGGTGGTGATCAGATCGGGACTGGCCGTCGTACCAACGACGGCGATGTTGCCGGCCAGGTCGCTTGTCACTGCGTAGATCACATCGTCATTGCTCGCACCGACGTAGGTGGCCCAGAGGCGGGTGCCTGCAGGCGTGAGTTTGAGCAGCCAGCCATCGCCGGCATTGGCCTTCGTCGTCTGATGCGCGCCGAGTGTGACCGGGAAGTTCACACTTTCGGTATAGCCGCCGACATAAATGTTGCCGGTGCCGTCGACAGCGATGCCGTGTGCGGGATCATTGACGATGCCGCCATAGTAGGTTGCCCACTGCCGGACCCCTGCGGCGTCGAACTTCACGATGAAGGCATCCTGTGAACCGGCATTGGTCGACTGCAACGTGCCCGCGCTGACGGGGAAGTTCGTGCTGAATGTATAGCCTGTCGCGATGACGTTACCCAGCACATCGGAAGTGACCGCGTGGCCGAATTCGAAGTTTGCGCCACCGTAATAGGTCGCCCACTGGAGGGTGGGATCGATCACGAGCGTAGCGGTCGGGTCCGTCGCTGCAACGGAAAACGTCACATCGTTGTTTTCGATATGGAAGCTGCTGCGCACGTTCATGCGCGCGTCCTGCGAAAGCGGATCCGGCACTGTCTGATAGGAGATCGGAGCACCTTCGAGCATCTCGCCGAGCGGAGTGACGACGCGGAGTCCGCCGTCTTCGGCGGCGCGCACGGCTTCCGCACCGGTGTAGCGCAGGCGGATGTCGGAGACGCGTCCCCCGGGACGCACGACGAAATCATACTTCAGCGTTCCCTCCGCTGTATGATACACGAGGTCGATGTTCTCGTAGACATTTTCGAAGACCAGCCGCTTGTACATGCGGAGTCCGAGGATGCCGTCGGCCGCGCCGGGCGCGTAGACGTTGATCGTGCCATCGAGCGCTTCTTCGGCCCGGATGGCTGCATCGGCGCGAGCACCGACCAGATCCATGTCCACTCGGATCGTCGAGAGCGTGCCCTCGTTCGTTGTGCGTCTGCGAGGTGTCGTCGCATCCGTCGTTTCCTCGTAGCGCGCGAAGACATAGCTGATGCGATTCGGTGTGACGAAGACCCGCATGCCGCCTGATGCGGCAACAAAGGCAATGTCCGTTCGCTGACGACCTTCCGTGTCGTAGATTTGTCCACGGTTCTCGATGAAGGCGAACGGCTCGGTCGCCTGTGTGCCACCGACGCGATCGGGCGCGAGTGCACTGCGCGTCGTGACGGCATGTGCGCTCAGGCCGAGCGACATCAGGAGACATGTGAACGCCAGGAATTGGTAGAACTGCTTCATGTGGCACCTGCTCAGACTGTGACGAAGCGACGCAGGATGAACGCAACACCCGTGTTCCCATCGGATTGCGCCATCTTGCCTTGCAAAACACTTTAAGCGGAAAGATACGGCATTCCGAACTCAAATGAATCAATCCTTTCGTCCATCATGCAAAAATTGACTCGACCCCGCATTCTGTTCGTGCTTCCGCATCCTGATGATGAAAGCTTCGTCACGGGCGGGACGATTGCACGCTACGCACACTCCGGAGATGCCGAGGTGATGTTGTACACACTGACGCGTGGAGAAGCCAGCCGCAATGCGGCCTTTCAGGGAATCACCGGTGAGGAGATTGCCGCGATGCGGGTGCAGGAGGTGAAGGACGCCGCGGCACTGCTCGGTGTCAGCTGTCAGCTACAGGGACGCTATCCCGACGGAGGGTTGCGCGATCTGGATCCTCGTGTGCTCGAGCAGGATCTGACACGGGTGATCAGTGAGCTCATGCCCCATGTACTCGTCACCTTTGATGTGCAGGGTTGGTCGGTGCATCCTGATCACATTTCGGTGCACCACGCAGTCAAACGGGTATTCGTGGAGATGCGTGAACTGCCTGGTGGACCGAAACGGCTGTGTTTCATCGGTCCGCCGGCTGCTCGCGTTGCGCACTGGCCGCGCAGGGTGTACGGCATCCCGCCGCACCGCATCGATGCCATCATCGACGTGTCGAAATGGCGGACCATTGAAGAGGCAGCGATCCGTCGGCATCACAGCGTGCGTCGCGACGTTGAGGAGCACAACTACGATGAATGGATGTTCTGGCCGGAAGACAGCTACACATTCTTCCAGGAGTCCTTCGATCCTCCCGTACACGATCTGCTGCATGGGTTGCTAAACCTGCACTAGCCGCGAGGATCTGTCGTCGGTAGTCCCGCGATGCGCTGTAGGATCGCGAGTCGATCAGCCGTCGGCACCAGCGCTGCGTTACCGACTCGCATCCCGACTAGAACGGTGCGGTGAAGCGCGTGGCGTCGATGATGTGGATCTCCACATCGCGTGACTCCAGGTCCATCGCGATCCCGTACCGGGTGCGCAGATCATGAGCGATCGACGCGGCACTCGTCCGGTTGAGGCGCAGCGTGTAGCGGTGGCCGTCCGCGCGTGTGCCTGAGGCGGGAGCCACTGGCGAAACGCGCTGAGCGAGGATGTCGCTCAGATAGTGATGCAGCACGTCGAGACTGATGCCGGTCAACGTGACGTTGTTGCCGTCATTCGATCGACCGGGCAGGGTCGTCGAGCGCCCCTGAAGTCGATGGGCTGCGAGCAATGTTGTGTCGATCACGGAAAGTGAATACATCGGCACACGTTCGATCCGGGTCCTGTGCTCGAGGGAGAATGCGGCACACACATATGCGAGTGTGAGCGCATGGATGCGCTGGCGTGGGGTGAGGGAGTCCGCGTCGATCGTCAGGTCCATCAAGGGCAGGGAAGGGATGGCTCCGACCCATTCGATGTCGAGAGGCGCAACCCGCATGCCTGCAAGCGCCGTGTGCACGAGTCCAGCAGGAGGAACTGCGTTCTTTCGGACATGCAGGGTTGGTCCTGTGCCGAATGAGGTCGTCTTGTCATTGATATCCCGTGGCGGCGTCAGGGTGATGGACAGATGCAGAGGCTGCGCACGTTGCTGCACCGAAGGGATGTAGATCGAATCCGTTTGAAGCAGGTGCTCGATGAAGGCTTCGCTCAAGTCAGAAGGATGACCGCGCCATCGCAACCTGCCGGTGCTGTCGGCGATGTAGACGGCCGGAATGCTGGTGAGTCCGAACGCACGCCATGTCGCATCGTCGCGATCCATCGCGGCATATGCGACGAACGGTGTCTGCTCAGCGGCAGCACGCACGCGCACTTCCGTATCACGCACCGCCATGCAGAGTACTGCGAGTCCGCGATCACGATAGCGGGCTGCGAGTTCGTTCACATGGGGAAGCGTGCGCATGCAGACCGGACACCAGGTCGCCCAGAAATCGATCAACAGGTATCGCGGTCGAGGATTGATCGGCAGACTGTCTCCGATCCACATTCCGATCGTGAGTGGGGGCATCGTGTCCGATGCTACCACAGGCGTTACCGGCACAGTTGCCGACTGGGAAGACGACAACCTCGATGATGCGGGAGGAGAGGTCGGTGACGTTCGCGTGGATGGTTGTGCTCGTCCGCTGAACGAAGGATTCAGCAGGAAGACGGCGAGGGGCAGGACGAGCAGAATCCGGTATCCGGTGCGGGGGAACAGCGAAAGACGCATGACAGGCTCGATATGGAAATGGTGGCAGTGGGGAGAATATGGTGCTGCGATCCGCACCCCGCAGGAGGATGAGGGCCCGCATTGGAGGCATGGATGCGGACCGCAGCATGGAGCCTACTTCACAGGACCACCGAATGTGCCGATGACCTTCAGCAGTTCGATCCCAAACTCGATCAGATCACGCAGCAGGGGTTTGAGCGTGGTGATGCTTTTCGTGCACACGCCGTCGCAGTGCTGGCAGTCGAAGGGATTGCCGGACGAATCGAAGACAATCGAACAGCCGAGAGGATTGGCGCAGGAGCCGTTGCAGCTGACGACCATATCCGGTGACATCGAGTACGTGAATCCAATCACCTCACCGTGATCGGGATCCTCCATCGTCGCCAGCGGCATTGCGATGGTGATGGTGGATCCCCGCTCCTGACCGGTCGCGGAGAGGTAGTATCGTGCGCCATTGAATCCGACCGTGACATCCGAGATGATGCCACCATCAGTGTACAATGTGCCGATGGTGCGTGCGAGCATGGCGGCATCAACCGTCAGTTCGGCCGATGCATGGCCGGAGGTGCGTCCCAGTACGAGGAAGGTGTCGTCGCTCTGTGCGACGGCAGTGAACGAGCTCATCAGAGCGAGCGTGAGGAGAAGCATTGCGTGTTTCATCGCGTCAGATCCTTTTCATGCGTTCATGTGTGTGGAAGGCATCGCGCTGCAGTCGCGACGTCGGGAACATCCCGAAAGAAAAAAGCGGACGTTTCGTATCTGTATTCAACTTTTCGATTGGACATTCGTAGAGTATGGCATAGCTTGATCCTCAATCCCCGACATACGATCGCCTGACCGGACCCACCGGCTCGCGCGTCAATCCGTTCAAGCGCCCGCTGCACCCGGGTGCTGTGCGTCGGTCGCGTCATGCGTGATTCGACGCACGTTCTCAGCAGCCAACGCATGCAGTCGCTGCCTCCGGGAGCGGGGTCACTCATGTCACATCATAGAGCAGGAGCAGTACCATGTTGCATCGTTCCATCATTCCCGGCTTCCATGCAGTGCGAAGGGCGGTCCTTCCACTCGTCGCCTGTACCACGGTATCAATGGCAATGCTCGTCGGATGCGGCCAAACGCAGGCCCACAAGACCGAGAGCGTCGCGATGACAAAACAACAACTGATTGAGCGGGGAAAATATCTCACGACGATCGGAGGCTGTAACGATTGCCACACGACGAAGATATTCGGCCAGGGTGAGCCGAGATTGGACATGGAGCGGCTCATGGCGGGACATCCCGCTGATGCCTCGATCCCCCCAGTCGACGCTGCCACCGTGCAGAGCGGGTGGGTGCTGATGTCGATGGATGTCACGGCATTTGTCGGTCCCTGGGGTGTGTCGTACGCCGCCAATCTCACACCGGACAAGCAGACGGGAATCGGTGCATGGAGCAGGGACGTCTTCATCGCCTCGATGCGAAACGGCAAGCATATGGGATCGGGACGTCCGATTCTGCCGCCGATGCCGTGGCAGGGTATCGCGATGGCGACCGACGAAGATCTGACGGCCATCTACGAGTTCCTCATGTCGCTGCCTCCGGTGCACAACCCCGTGCCGGCACCCCTGCCACCGACCGCGCTGGCCACGCTGAAGAAATAATCAGCGGGTCCGCAATTCCCGGGGGACGCCTCGCGGAGTGGAACCTGGGCAGGAAATCGTGTAGATTCCGAGCTGTTCCCATCCGCACGTCAGTGCTCCACGCACGATCTCACCGCGAGGCGTCTCATGATTCCATCCTCTCTCACGCATGTGTGCAATGCAGCGATGCGGCTGCATATGATGAACCGTTGTCACTGGGTGACGGCGGCGTCCACCAACCGGTCGCTGACGACATCGGATCGGGTAGACGGACGAGGGCGTCCGTCCTCCCGGGTGGTACGAGGGGCGGTCATGCTGATCATGCTGCTGGCGGTGGGGACGGCTTCCGCACAGGACGCCGAGGCTCAGGGCCATCCCTTCCTCCACAAGGACGGGGCGGCTCCTCCTGCATCCCTCGAAAAAGTGCGCGCACGCATGCAGTGGAAGTACGATCGCGTGACCTGGCCCGCGGGCGAGATTCCCGTGGGCGCGCGCGCGCGGGCCACCGCCTACGCCCGCGAGCAGTTGCGGCAGTATACTCCGTTTGACGCGGCCGCCGCACAGCAGGATCTTGTCTGGAGGAATGTCGGTCCGTTCAATATCGGCGGACGCATCCTGAGCGTGGCGGTGAATCCGAAGAATCCCCGCACGCTCTATATTGGAGCTGCCGACGGTGGCGTGTGGAAGTCGCTCGATGAGGGAGCGTCGTGGTTCAGCGTCTCAGACGAATTTCCGACGCAGGCGATGGGTGCGATTGCGATCGATCCCGTTGATACGAGCACGGTCTACGCCGGTACGGGCGAGGCAAACTTCTCGACGGGACGCATGTTCGACGGCGGTGGCATGATGAAATCGACCGATGGAGGTACCACCTGGCGGCAGATCGGGGCTTCGACTCTCCCGCCGTACTGCAGGGCGTCGATGATCGTCATCGATCCCCGTAACCCGTCGGTGCTGCACGCGGCAATCCCCGACGGCGTGCGCGATCCCGAACAGGCCGGCATCTATACGAGTACCGACGCAGGCGAGACGTGGACACTGCGTGTGCAGGGTCGCATGTCGGATCTCGTCATGAATCCCATGAATCCCGACATTCTCTACACGCACTCGAGCAAGGTGTTCGACGGCGCGACCGCACCGCGCTACGGCATGCTGAAGAGCACCGATGCGGGCGCGACCTGGTCGCGTCTCGATGTGGCCGGCATCGTCGATTCGACCATGGGTCGCACGAGCATCGCGCTCTGCGGCGCCGAGCCCGACGTTGTGTACATCGGGATCTCCGAAGTCGTCGGCGACGGCCGCACATGGCTCATGGGCGTGTTCAAGTCGACCGATGCCGGCGTGACGTGGACGAAACTCGACGTGCCCTTCGACTACATGGTTTCACAGGGATGGTACGACAACATCATGGGCGTGCATCCCGTGAATCCCGACATCGTGTACGCGGGCGGTGTCAAGCTCATCCGTTCGGACGATGGGGGCGCGACGTGGACGCGCATCCCCGACCAGGGTTATGGCGGCATCGTGCATGTGGATCAGCACGCCATCGCATTCAATCCCCTCGATCCCGACCGCGTGTACGTCGGCAACGACGGCGGTTTCTTCATCGGCACCGACAACGGTGCCACCTGGCGAAAAAGCGATCTCGGTCTGTCCATCACGCAGTTCGTCGGCGGTGCGATGCATCCGAGCAACGACGCGTTCCTGCTCGGCGGATCGCAGGATAATGGCACCATGCTGACCGCGGGTCCCCCGATGTGGGACCACGTGCTCTACGGCGACGGCGGCAACGGCGCGATCAATCCCGACCGGCCGAACATCCTCTTCACCACGAAGGAGAACCTGAAATTCTGGCGCTCCGACGACTACGGCCGCACGTGGACCGAGGCGATGGGGGGGCTTCCCCCGGAAGGTTCGCTCTTCTACATCGACTACGCGATGGACCTGCGCGCACCATCCACCCTCTACCTCGGCACCTACCGCCTCTACAAAACCACCGATGACGGTCGTTCGTGGCGTACGCTATCCTCCTGCCCCTTTACCAGTACCGGCGGCGGATGCTACTACATCACGGCAGTGAGCGTCGCGCCCTACAGCAGCGACATCGTGCTCGCGGCGGCGCCCGGCCAGGTCGGCATTTCGACCGATGCAGGGGCGACATGGAGCGTCACGCGCGACCAGCTTCCACTCGCCTACGTGTCGGCAGTGCGCACCTTCGCGCCCGATACCATCTACGCGACCATCCAGCGCTACGGTCTGCCGAAGGTATGGGTCTCGACCGACCGCGGCGCGACCTTCGCCGACATCACCGGCGACCTGCCCGACGTGCCCGTCAACGACATCATCGCGCTCGACGGGACGCTCATCGTCGGCACCGACATCGGCACCTTCGTGTCCGACGATCATGGCCAGAGCTGGCAGCGCTTCGGCACGGGACTCCCGGCACTCTCCGTGCAGAAGCTCCGTTACAACGCGGGCACCGGCACCCTGCGCGCCATCACGCATGGCCGCGGCATGTACGATCTGACATGGCGCGCGCTGCCCGACCGCGCACCGGACTTCACATCGCTCCCCCCCGCGGGCACGATCGACCTCGGTCAACGCTTCCTGTACGCCCCCGTCGTCGATGCGCAGCCCGCTCCCGTCTTCAGCCTCGACGCTCCCCTCGACGGCGTGTCGGTCGATCCCGCGCTCGGAACCCTCCGCTACACGCCGACCACCCCGATCACGACCACCATCACACTGCGTGCGCGCAACAGCGCCGGCGAGGCCACTCAGCAGATCCCGCTCACCGTCAGCGGCACACCACTCGCAGACTGGCGCGTCCGCTCCGTCCGCGCCTTCAGTTCGAATGCCACAGGCATGCGCCTGACGGCGGATGGAACCCTCTGGGTGACGAGGGATTCGGGCGTCGTCTCGCGCACCACCATTGCCGATCCCGACGCGTGGGTCGACGCGGCACCCATCGGAAGCCGTGCGAGCGTCGCCGGCATCCATGCGTTCGATGCACAGCGCGCCGTGATCGGCACGCAGGATGGCCGCATCCTCCGCACCACCGACGGCGGTGCGACGTGGAGCGAGCGCCTGGCGCGCAGCAACGCCCGCTTCGGCAACATCTTCTTCTGGAACGACACCGAGGGCATGGCGATCACGGTCGGTGCGTTGGATTCGGCGGACATGTACCGCACCAGCGACGCGGGCGAGACCTGGCTGCAGCAGCCCGAACCGCGTGTGTTCGCGCGGCAGCCCGTCGACAATTCGCTGACATTCTTCGACCCCCTGAATGGGTGGTTCGCCTCGTCGAATGTGGGACAGAGTCCCATGGCCGATGCCTCCGTGCTGCGCACGACCGACGGGGGAAGCACATGGCAGGTCCGCGCATCGGGAACGCGCGGGGTGTCGTCGATGTCGTTCGTCTCGTCCCTGCGCGGCTATCTCGTCGATGAGGTGCAGGGGCGCATCCGCCGCACGATCTCGGGCGGCATTGCATGGAGCACCACCTTCTACCCGATGAACGGTCTGCGCAACGTGAGCGTCTGGGCCGATCGCAACGGTCCCTTCATCTGGATCACGAGCGACACCTCCGCATGGGTGTCGAGCAATGCGGGTGAGACATGGACGCGCACGCAGATGGTGCCGGTGGGATCGATGAAGGCGGCTGCGTTCGCAGACTCGGCGCACGGCTGGGCGATCTCGTCGCGCGGCATCGTGCAAGAGCTTCTGCGAAATCCCCTTGTCGGCGTCGAGGCATCGCCGGCACCCGTGACGCAGCAGCTCTCCCCTGTGTGGCCGAATCCCGTCACCGCGCGTGACGGGGCGGCATCGATCTCGTTCACGCTCGACCGTGGCGCACGCGTCAGTCTGCGTGTCTACAACAGTGCGGGACGCGAGGTCGCGCGTGTGACTGACGGCGTGCTGCCCGCCGGTGAGCACATGGCCGTCTGGAACGCAGGCAGCGCCCCGAACGGCGTGTACTTTGTGACCCTCGAGGCGGGTGGCACGCACAGCACCGCCCGTGTCGTGCTCGCGCGCTGATCATGCGGCACGCATGATGCAACAGATTCAATCCGACATGTGATAGAACACACAACGATACTGCAGGAGAAGAGAGATGACACGACGCATGAACCATGCATGGTTGCTGGTGGTGACCGCACTCATTGTGGCGGGATGCAGCAAGGACAATCCCGTCACTCCGTCCGATGGCGAGGCGCCGATGGTCAGCATCGTGCTGCCGCAGGCGAACGCAATCGTCTACGACACGCTCATCGCCGAGGCGAATGCCAGCGACAACATTGCCGTGACGAAGGTGGAGTTTCTCGTCGACGGCAGCGTTGTCGCAACCTCCACCACGGCACCCTGGCGCATCGCGATCGATGCCACCGGCATCCTCCCCGGCGTGCGCGCTCTCACCGCCCGTGCATATGATGCTGCCGGCAATGCGACCACATCGGGTCTGATCCCCTTCATCCGCCGGCGTGGCGACATCCTCCTCATGCAGCTGCGCAGCGGGGCGCGCTTCGTGTTCGACCGCTGGGATCTCGACGAGAACAACCAGAAGGATCCCACCACGAAGGCCACCTACACCACTGTTGTCAGCGCGGGCGACGGTTCCATGATCGGCACGCACACCGACTGGTTCCGCGCCATCTCGACCGACACCCGTGTCTCGCGCAAGGATACCCTCATCATCCGGGTCAACGAGAATGGCGACCTGCAGAGCTACGGCTTCGTGACCAGCATCATCCGCCGCTTCATCCGCGGCGCGGGCAGCGCCATCGATCCCTCGGGCATCACGCTCCCCGCTCCCACATGGGATCTCGTCGGCCGGTTCAACACCGATCCGAACACACCGCTTCCCCTCGGTACTGGCTGGGACATCACGCAGGGCAACGGTATCAGCATCACGTTCACCCCCAGCGGCGTTCCTGTTCCCATCACCATCAACATCAAGATCAAGGGCGAGCTCGCCGCCCGCGGCGAGACCTTCCCGGTCGGCAGCGGCACCGTGCGCGCTTCGCGCGTGCGCATCACCGCCACGGTTGCCGTGCTCTTCAACCGCAGCGACATCGTGATCGACGTCTGGTTCAGCGATAATCCATCGGGACAGGTGCGTCTTCAGCAGAACCATGCGGAATTGAATCTCGGGCTCACGACCGTGCCCGTACCCGGCGACATTCAGGAGCTCGTGTCATTTGAGTAGGAAGCCTCGTACGCCGCTGCCTCGTGCGGTGGGATTCTGTGCCGCGCTGATCTGCGCCGTCGTCTGCGTGCAACAGGCGGGGGCGCAGACGCATATCTGGACCGAGACGCGTTTTTCGTTCAAGACACTCGAACACAACCTCGGCATGCCGCTCGGCATCATCCGCGCCGTGGAGTTCGGGGCCGAGGCCGCGCTGCATCTCGAACCGAAGACGAGCGATCACCGGTGGAACGTCGCGCTCGGCGGTGCAATGGAGATCGTCGGGGGTCCCTCGTGGAACATCCAGTTCGAGACCGTGGTCGACCTTGTCGTGGATCCCGGCAACGACATCGGATTCAATCCCCGTGCCTTCATCTGGCACGAGGCCCTGCTCCTGACCCGCGCAGCGGACGCGCAGCAGTGGCAGATCGGGTATGTGCACCGCTGCAAGCACGACATCGACAATCTGGAGCGCTACGAAATCACCGGAAGCTACGACCAGCGATCGATCATGCTCGGCAGCCTGATGGTGCGGTGGATGCGGCTTCCGCTCGAGGTGGCGGGATGGAATCTGCGACCCACGGTGCAGGCGGATGCGTACATCCTCCGGCAGGATCAGCGGTTTCCGGAATCCACCCGCATCCTCACACCGAAGATGAACGAAGCGATCGCTTCACTTCGGACGGCCCTCGAGGTCGAGCGGCATGTGATGCCGCGGTTGCGTGTGGGTGCCGCCGTCGATGCGCGGGCGACCATCGCCGCCGAAGAGGTGCAGGGGTCGGGCAGCGAGACGCTGCGGTGGGATGGTGCAGCGGAGTTGTTTGTCACGATTCTCGGCGATGCGAGGAATGTACGGATCTTCCTGCGCCATGAGGAGGTGCATGACACCCTGCTCGGCACGAATCCCCGGGGAGCGTCGTTGACCAGCATCGGACTGCGGCTCATGCCATAGGGCGATTAGCAATTTAATTCGCGAATTGGGTAAAAACGTCCCCCGTTCTCAGGGACGCACGGTTTGACTTGCTTTCATACAAGGCCTTTGGTATATTCGTGGGAGAAAATCGAGAATATTTTCTCGATAAAAAGGACCTTCTAGAACACAATTTGGCGCCGTGACATGGACGTTCAGCAAAAGACGGTGGAAATCCTGAGGAAATACCCTCCCAGGGAGCCTTCGTCGCTTATCGACATGCTGCAGGAAATTCAGGAAGCATACGGCTACGTGCCGGAGCTTGAAATGCAGCACGTTGCCGAGTACACCAACATCCCGATCTCCAGGGTGTACGGTGTGGCCACATTCTACAATCAGTTCCGCTTCCAGCCCCTGGGCAAGTATGTGATCAAGGTCTGTCGCGGGACTGCCTGCCATGTCAAGGGATCGCTCGACATTCTCACGACGCTCGAGAATGAACTGGGCATCAAGGCAGGGGAAACCACGCGCGACAAACTGTTCACCATCGAGACCGTCGCATGCATCGGTGCATGCAGCATAGCGCCGGTGATCGCGGTCAACGAGGAGTTCCACGGGGGACTCACGACCAGGACGCTGCAGAAGCTTCTGCGCACCTATCAGATGAAGGAAAAGAAGATGGAGGTCGTCGATGAACCGGTTTCGTGAGCAGTGCTTCGACGGTTGCTGGCACAGCGGCGAACGTCCCTGTCCCCATTTTGTCGATTGCGTCAATCGTGGCCAGCAATGTGCGCACAACGACGACGGTGTCGATGCGCGTCTGCATGCATACCGCGATCAGCTGCTCTTCATCGAGCATGACACGCCGGTCATTCTCGTCGGCATGGGCACCTGCGGTCTGGCCAACGGCGCACAGAGAGTGCACGATGCCTTCGAGGCGGAGTGCGAGGCACGAGGTCTCGACGTCAGGATCATCCCGGTCGGCTGCGTCGGATACTGTGCTCGTGAGGTGATCGTCGACATCAAACTGCCCGGTCGCGTCCGCATCAGCTACGCCCAGGTGACACCGAAGGACGTGCCCACGCTCGTCGAGCGCACGATCATCGGTGGCACCGTGGTGCACGACAAGGTCCTCGGAATCCACGAGCGTGACGGTGCGGGCGACTGGGCGGTATTTCCGACCATGCGCGAGGTGCCGTTCTTTGCCAAGCAGCACAAGAACGTGCTCGCCAATTGCGGCATCATCGATCCCGAAAGCATTGACGCCTATCTGGCGGCCGGTGGCTACAAGGCGCTGTCGGAGGTGCTCAACACGAAGAGCGGCGAAGACGTCGTGCGCGACGTGCTTGCGGCGGGACTCCGTGGTCGCGGCGGTGGCGGCTTCCCCACCGCAAAGAAATGGGACATGGCCCGCAAGGTGGCGGCCGACAAGAAGTACCTGATCTGCAATGCCGACGAGGGTGATCCCGGTGCATTCATGGATCGCGCCGTCCTCGAAGGTGATCCTCACCGCGTGGTCGAAGGCATGATCATCGCCGGCTACGCGATCGGCGCGAGCTTCGGCTACATCTATTGCCGTGCGGAGTATCCCCTCGCGATCGCGCGTCTGCAGAAGACGATCGCCGACGCGACGGCGTACGGACTGCTCGGCGACAACATCCTCGGATCGGGATTCTCGTTCCACCTGCGTATCAAGAAGGGCGCAGGCGCGTTCGTGTGCGGCGAGGAAACCGCACTCATGAATTCGATCGAGGGACGCCGCGGAATGCCGAGACCGCGGCCGCCGTATCCTTCGACCAGCGGACTCTTCGGCAAGCCGACGGTCGTCAACAACGTCGAGACCTTCGCAAACGTGCCGGTCATCTTCCTGATGGGTGTTGACGCGTACAGTGCGATCGGCACCGCGACCTCGAAGGGCACGAAGATCTTCGCCTTGTCGGGCAAGATCGTCAACACCGGTCTTGTGGAAGTGCCGATGGGCACGACGCTGCGCGAGATCGTATTCGACATGGGCGGAGGCATTCCCGATGGTCGTGCGTTCAAGGCCGTGCAGATCGGCGGACCTTCAGGTGGCGCCCTGCCCGAGCAGGTGATCGACACGCCAATCGACTACGAGAATCTGCGCACCGTCGGTGCGATGATGGGCTCGGGTGGACTCGTGGTCATGGACGAGACGACCTGCATGGTCGACCTGGCCAAGTACTTCATGACCTTCATCGAATCCGAATCCTGTGGCAAGTGCATACCCTGCCGGGAAGGCACCAAGCGTCTGCTCGAGACACTCGAGCGTCTGACACAGAGTCACCGCAACGAGCAAACTCCCGAGGCTGCGCTGCTGCGCTTCCAGGGCATGGTGTACCTCGAGCGTCTCGCCGAGGTGATCACCGACTCCTCGCTGTGCGGACTCGGTCAATCCGCTGCGAATCCCGTGGTGAGCACCTTGCGCTACTTCCGCCATGAATACGAGGCACACCTCTACGATCGTTCGTGTCCGTCGGGGGCCTGTCGGGAACTCCTCACCTACCACATCGACACAGCAAAGTGCAACGGCTGCAGCCTCTGCGCGATGAAGTGTCCCGAACACGCGATCCTCGGCGAGAAGAAGCATCCGCACTACATCATCGAAGACAAGTGCATCCGATGCGATCAGTGCCGTGTCAACTGCAACCGCGATGCGATATACGTGAACTGAGGCGACCATGAAGATCTCGATCAACAACAAGGAATGCTGGGCCAACAGCGGTGAGACGATCCTCACCGTGGCCGAACGCGAGGGACTCAAGATTCCAACCCTCTGTCACCTGAAGGACTATTCGCCGACCGGTTCCTGCCGCATCTGCAACGTGGAAGTCGACGGCCAGCGCGGTCTTGTGCCCGCATGCGCGTTCCCCGTGACGGAAGGCATGCACGTGCTAACCAACTCGCCGCGTGTGCGTCGTGCGCGCAAGACGATCATCGAACTGCTCATAGCGAACCATCCTCAGGACTGTCTCGTCTGCGTGCGCAGCGGCAACTGCGAGTTGCAGCACATGGCCGCAGAGTACGGCGTGCGCAGCTTCCGCTACCAGGGGGAGCGCAAGCGCGCCAAGTGCGACATCGCCTCGCCGGCAATCGAACGTGATCCGGAAAAGTGCATCCTCTGCGGACGCTGCGTGCGTGTGTGCCACGAGGCACAGGGCATCGGCGCGATCGACTTCGCGTGGCGCGGATTCAAGAGCACCGTCACACCCGCGCTCGAGCGCAGCCTCAACACCGTGGCCTGCGTAGACTGCGGCCAGTGCATCGTGGTCTGTCCCGTCGGTGCGATCCACGAGAAGAGCAGCCAGAAGGTCGTCTGGGAAGCCATCAACAATCGCGAGATGTTCAGCGTCGCGCAGGTCGCTCCCGCCGTGCGCGTTGCGCTCGGAGAGGAATTCGGGATGGAGCCGGGTGCGGTCGTGACCGGAAAGATCGTTGCCGCGCTGCGGCGCCTCGGCTTCGACCGCGTGTTCGACACGAACTTCAGTGCCGACCTGACGATCATCGAGGAAGCCACCGAACTGATCAGCCGCATCCAGAACAAGGGCGTGCTGCCGATGTTGACCTCGTGCAGTCCCGGCTGGATCAAGTACATCGAGCACAACTATTCGGACCTCCTGCCGAACGTGTCGTCGTGCAAGTCGCCGCACGAAATGCAGGGCGCGCTCATCAAGACCTTCTACGCGCAGAAGATGGGTCTGCCCTCGAAGCTGATCTACAACGTGTCGGTCATGCCCTGCACTGCGAAGAAATTCGAAGCGCAGCGGCCGGAACTCGGGGGCGTGTTTCCCGACGTCGATGCCGTGCTCACCACGCGCGAGCTGGCGCGGATGATCCGCAACGCGGGCATCGATTTCCACCGTCTTCCGGAAGAGGGATTCGATGATCCGATGGGCGAGGCCACGGGGGCCGCAGCCATCTTCGGCGCCGCAGGCGGCGTGATGGAAGCCGCCGTTCGCACGGCCTACTTCTACCTGACGGGAACGGACATGCCCTCACTCAGCTTCCACGCGATACGCGGCGTCGAAGGCATCCGCACCGCCGAGGTGAACATCAACGGACTGACGTTGCGGCTTGCAGCGGTGAACGGCCTGAAGAACATCCAACCCATACTGGACATGATCCGCAACGGAGAAACGCCATTTCATTTCATTGAGGTGATGGCGTGTCCCGGCGGCTGTGTCAACGGTGGTGGTCAGCCGCAGCCATCGGATCCCATGCGTGTGCGCAAGCGCACCGAGAGCATCTACCAGATCGATGCCGCGCTTCCCAAGCGTTGCTCGCATCACAACGAATCGGTGCAGGCCTTGTACCACGAATTTCTCGGCGAGCCCGGGGGACATCGTGCGCACGAGCTGCTGCACACGCATTACGTCGATCGGCCGAAGTTCTGAACATACACGAGACCATGGATACACACATGAAACCGAAGATTCTTCTCATCGACGACGATGTTGATCTTGTCGCCGTCAATCGCGCCGTGTTCGAGCACGCGGGCTTCGAGGTGGATGTCGCCTACGACTCGCCGAGCGGATACGAGCGCTTCAACGCCTTCCTGCCCGACGTCACGATCGTGGATCTCGCCATCGAGTACTTCGATTCGGGTTTCATTCTCTGCCACAAGCTCGACCTGCATCCCCACGGGCAGAAGACAAAGCTGATCATGCTGACCTCGGCCGGACACGAGACCGGCTACCGCTTCTCGATCGAAACGTCGGAGGAGCGCAAGTGGATCAAGGTCGACTACTATCTCGAGAAGCCGATCTCCCCGCTCGATCTGGTCAGATTCGTGACCGACAAAGTGCTCAAGCTGCACGAACAACCTGCGTATTGATCAACGCTTGTACGTGGAGCCTCCTCAGCATACGGCCCGCCTCGGCGGGCCG